>JBGPUS010000102.1:0-7100 GCA_041491325.1 Nitrospirota bacterium
AACTCGGTGAAAATGATGCATCTTTCGTGAGCGCGAGGAAACAGGAGCTGGACCGCATGGAAAAGGGGCTGAAGCTCGGCGGCGGCCCCTATTATCGCTCGCGGGACGAGTTCCATGAGCGATAAGGTATTCATCGACACCTTGACACCAAAAACATCTCAGGGACGTTGAAAAACATCTCAGGGACGTTGATACGCGACGAGCATTTGGCTTATTCATCGTCTCTATCACCTGCGCCCTATAACAACTTGCACAGCCCATCAATTATATATTTTTGAATGCTGTCCGCAAGACGTTGAGCACTGGCTTTAGCCGTGACTTCCAGCTTGATCGTCTCCAGTTTTGTGAGAACATCCATCTTCGACACGAGTTTCTTAAATCCCGCAGGAGTTATCTCGCCTGTTGCAAGCTGTTCCGTCCAGCATTCAACATTTGCAGCCTGCAATCTGACAAACTCCGAAAACCAACTCTCTACTGACACAATAACCGAGGCAGGTCAAAGTGTTCTTGGACCACATCCATTCCTCGAAAAAGCCCGCGTACCTGTAGGTCCGGATCGATGCGCTTAAAGAGGCGTTGGAAATAACTAAACGTCGCAAACAGGAAGACCTGCTATTTGCTGCGCTGAGGTCAACGTTTCAACTCTGTTTCTTCCCTTCTTTTTAGCAGTATAAAGCGCTTCATCCGCCCGTTTGATCAGCGTCTCCTTCTTGTCTTTGTCGGCGAATGCGGCCACTCCGGCGCTGATGGTCACCGTGCCGACTTCCGGATAGGTGTGCTGCTGAACGCACGTCCGGATCTTTTCCGCGAGCAGGACCGCTCCTTCAACCCCGATTTCCGGGGCGAGGATGATAAACTCTTCTCCGCCATATCGCGCAAAGATGTCGATTTTTCTGATAATGCCCCGTATAAGTGTTGCTGATGACTTCAGGACGATATCGCCGACGTTATGTCCATACCTGTCATTTATCATTTTGAAATGGTCAAAATCCAACAGGATCAGCGAAAGCGTCCGTCTATGCCGTTCGGCCCTATCGATTTCCACATCCATAAGTTCATACAGCTTTCTCCGGTTGAAGATCGCGGTCAGTGGGTCTTTTTCTGATAGCTCCCGCAGCTTCTCTTCAGCCTTTTTGCGCTGGGCAATCTCGCCCTCCAGTAATTCGTTGGTACTGGCGAGATCGGCGGTGCGCTCCCGGACGCGCATTTCGAGTTCGGTATGCGCTTTTTTCAGCTCCTCATGCGCTCGCTTCCGTTCTGAAACGTCTTCCATGACCCCATCCGCCCATTTTATACGGCCCGCATCGTCGTATTGGGCGGTCATCGTGATTGATGCCCAGAGAGGGGCCCCGTCCTTCTTCTTCATGGCCATTTCAACATCGTTGATGGCGGCTTTTGCGCGCAGTTTATCGAAAAGACGCGCTCTGTCCTCCGGGTCCTGGTACAGGTCCCTCGCCGGGGTTTCCAGCAGCTCGTTGACGGAATCATATCCGAACATTTTCGCCATGGCTGGGTTGGCCTGGAGAAAACGTCCCGGCGGCTCCGGCAAGACCCGGTAAATGCCGATATTAATATTTTCAACCAGCGTGCGGTATTTCTCTTCGGCCCGTCTTTCCTGTTCGAGGGCCGCTATCATGTTCGTGTTGTAAATATGATTTTCAACCGCCGAAATGAGCAGTCCGGCAAGATTCCCCATGCCGAGCAAAGCGCCCTCGCTATTGCCGACCCTGCGATAAAATTGCGCGTTCTTGGCCGAGTTTCCGGCCGCAATAAAAGCATGCGGGGGTTTGTGGGAGCAGAGCGGATAGACAAGGTACTCATTCATGAGCAGCTTTAAACGGTATTCCACAAGCTCCGTCCTGCCGGAATCCGCTTCACAGATAAGGGGTTCATGTCCCTCGTGAAAAAGCGAAAGAAGAGGATCACTATCGTTGATGACCAGCGACGCCACACGGCTTTTTTCCGCTGGGTCGTAATAACCGTCCAAGACGCAAACCGAATACTTGCCCGCGGAGACGAATTGCTCGAAAAAAACGACCCGCTCCAGCTCTAAGCTATGGATGATATAACCGGCGGAACGTTCAAAAATCTTTCGAATATCGAGGGTTGCGCTGATTATCCGGCTCAATGCATAGAGCTCTTTATACTCTTTGAGCTGAGAATCGAGTTCCTCCTGATATGCATAGAGCTTGCCTTCCGCGTTGACCAGGCGTTTGACCTGCTGAGCCACGGCCGCACGTTCCCGTTGCAGCCTCTCGATTTCCTGAACGACCTCTCGCGGAAGATTATCGAAAACCTTGTTTCTCATAGAGCGCGGCGCCTATCCCGGGAAAAGCCTTTTCTCGTTTGAGGACTTGTGGACTTTGTTCAGTAAACGGCGATCACGACAGCCGTGAAGTTATGAAAGCAATTATGTTCCTTTATCGGCCCGATCTCTCCATAGGTGTAAAAGCCGATCCAGGGTATGTCTTGCCCAATATTCTTCTGAAGCGACTTGACCAATTCAAGCTTTTCCTTGTCCCGAAAGATTACTTTACCCCGCCCCGCGCATTCAAAGTGGAGTATAAATTTCGGCTTTCTTGTTCCAGCCTGCTCCTGTATCCTGCGGGATATTTCCTGCGCGCCGCTCCGGATCAGTTCCTTGTCTCGGCGGATTATCCAGAGTTCGGCGCCCTCCTGGACATCGGACTGGATCGTAACCGAACCCTCCTGCCTGTCCCTTGCCATCATGTAGCGGATAATGTAGTCTCCATATGACTGCCTGATATGCTCCGGCGTCTTGAACCCGAGACACAGGTTCATCGATGTTTTATTCCATTGGTCGCTTAAGGCTTCATCGGAATATTCTTTGAGGGCTTCAAGCGCCGGGACCCCGTCAATTTCAAGTATAGTATTCCCCTTGCTTCTGGTAATCGTGCGTTCGGTTCCGATGGGGACACAGCCATGGTTGACGCCCCAGGCAATGCCCCCGTTTCCCGTAAGGATAACAAGAGAAAGGCCGCCGGAAAAAACTTCATCGTTATGATACTGGTAGGTTTTCTGGACCGTCCAGTTGTCCGAGGCCAATCCGCCGAAAAGAGGGAGTGGTATTTCGCGTTGGAGGTTTTTTTCGAACGCGGTCAGGAAAGGATCAAAATTGAAGGACAGGCCGTCGGGAAACAGAAAACAGGCAATGCTCTTTTCCGATAAAAACGGCTTGATGTCCTCGGCTAACCGCTTTCCGGCGATATCGGCTCCCCGGCCGAAATCCTTTACCCTGGTATTGTAAAATTGAAGCTCGTCCGAGCGAATTGCCATGACGGCAACGCCGAAATTTGACTCATCGGCTATCCCCTGCGTTATAATTCCTTCGCCTGAACAACCGCTTAAGGGAGCGCCCGCAGTTACATCTCGTATTGATCGAATAAGGACCTGCTGGTCGTACCCGACGGCGGCAAAAACGAAAATAAAATCAGGCTTCGCTGTCTTTGCCTGTTCCAAGGCTTTGAGGGCCGCCTCTTTCCCGGCTTCTGCGGGGTTTCTATGGATGCTATACCCTACGCCTGCGGTAGTTCCCATTGAGGTGTCCTCACCTTCACCGGCATACATCAGCAGGAAATTCTTGAGACTTGTTCAATTGTCTTTACTGCTGACGAAAGCACGCGACTTGCGCAACGGCTCTTTATGCAGTGCGCCGTGTATGCGATTTAATCCTTGAACCTTTTCCCGATAGCTGTCTCCCCTGCCGTTCCCTATTTTGCAAAAACAGGAATACGGGGTAAATAAAGTCTTGTTTATATCATACCACGTTGTATTTATTTTGTTCAGAAAATTTGTCTCACATCAGCGGGTTCATCCGTAGGAAAAAAATACTATCGGGTTAGCTTTGCATTGAAAGCTGCCCTTTTTTGTAACGGTGCTGATTTTTGTCCACGGGCGCTTCTACGTGCGAACAGGCGATGTATGCGAGGTCTTGAGCGGATGCTCGGGGAGAAAGAGCACCAGAACGAACGCAAGGGCAAGGACAACCGAGCCGAGCAGGAATGTAGTGCTGATCGCATGCCGGTAGGCCCCGATAACGATGTCTTTCTGTGCAGCCGGCAGCGCTTGGATCTGCTGAATCCCCTGTTCGAGCAAAGACCTCGCCCCCCACGCCATCCCGGTCCACTTCTCCGCGTGCAGTGCCTGCAGTTGCGACAGCATGATGGCGCCGGAGATCGCGACGCCTAAGGTGCCGCCGAGCGAACGAAAGTAGGCGGCGGCTGACGTTGCGGAACCCAGTTCGACGGGAAGGACCGCGTTCTGAATGGCGACCAGGAGGTTCGGCATGACAAGGCCGAAGCCCATCCCGAGGACGACGAGCGAGACCTCGATAAACCCGAGGCTCGCTCCCGCTACGGAGGCCCACATGACCGCGACAAAGGCAAGCGTTGCAGCGGCCAGGCCCACAACGGTGAAAATCTTATACCGACCGGTGCGGGACACGAGGCGTCCTCCGAGGAATGACGCAACAACCACTCCCCCGGTCATGGGCGCGAGCATGAGCCCGGCGCGAGTCGGATCGAACCCGAGAACAAGCTGAAAAAAAAGCGGCAGGAAGATCGACGCTCCGAACAGGCCCATGAACGTAAGGAACATGACGCCCGTGGCTATCAGGAAAACGCGGTTTTGGAGGATGTGCGGGGCGAGCACGGGCTCCGGGGAACGGCGTTCCGTATGCACAAGGAGCGCAACCAGGACGATGACCGATGCCGCGAGGCCCGCGATGAGCGGAGACGACCAGGCGTACTGCACGCCGCCCCAGGTCAGCGCCATAAGGAGCGCAACCGTGGCGGCGGTAAGCAGGAACGCTCCCGCATAATCGATCCGGTGAGAGACGACGTGCCGGGGGCGATGAAAACCGAACACAAAGAAAGCAAGGGCAAGAGCGCCGACCGGCAGATTGACGAAAAAGATCCAGCGCCAGGACAGGACGTCGGTAATGAACCCGCCGAGCAGCGGACCCGCGATACTGGAAAAGGCGAAGACCGCGCCGAAATAACCCTGATAGCGGCCGCGCTCGCGAGGCGGGACAAGGTCGGCCACGGTCGTCATCGCGAGTGTCATGAGGCCGCCCGCTCCGAGCCCCTGGATGCCGCGAAAGACGACGAGCTGGGCCATGGAGCCCGACAGCCCGCAGAGGCTGGAGCCCGCGAGAAATATGAGGATAGCGGCGATAAAGAGCGGCTTGCGGCCGTACAGGTCGCTCAGTTTTCCGTAGAGCGGCGTGGTCGCCGTCGAGGTGAGAAGGAAAGACGTGACCACCCATGACAGATGGGAAAGCCCCCCCAGGTCGCTCACGATTTGAGGCAGCGCGACGCCGACTATGTTCTGGTCGAGCGACGCCAGCATGAGCGCCAGCATCAGGCCGGCGAAAACGATCTTGACCTCGCGCCGGGACGCGGGCGGTATGTCGGGAAGTTCCTGTGACATGATCTGATAATTATAGTGACCGCGTACGGGATGTCAAGAAATTAAGAAATAGCGGACAGCGGTTCAAGCGGCAATCACCGGGGTGGCTTGAAAACTGATATACTTAGAATTATCAAAAAAAATTGCAGTTAACCACACCCTGCACTCGCGTACACACTCGTAAACGCCGGGCGCAGGCAGATGTACACAGATAAACACTGATAATTCAAAAGCAGAAATCTAATTCTAAACGAAGTAAATTGCTGTTTTTGCCCTTCATCTGTGTTTATCTGTGGTTCCAGCCACCGTTCTAGGGTTTTTCGGACTAGTGCGAAAGAAGGAGGCGATTGTATGAAGGCGTTATTCATCAGCGCGGACAGGTATGAGGATTCCGAACTTCTGGTCCCCTATTACCGGCTTCTGGAAGAAGGCTTCGAGGTGGACATTGCGTCCATGATGAAACAACCAATCACGGGCAAGCACGGTTACGAAGTGAACGTTACGAAGACCTTGGCGGAGGTCAGGCCGGATGACTACGACCTCCTGGTGCTTCCGGGCGGCAAGGCGCCCGAAGCGGTGCGAAAGGAGCAGCGGGCGGTGGAGATAGCGAGGGATTTTTTCCTGAAGGGCAAACCGGTCGCTGCTATTTGCCACGGGCCGCAAACGCTGATCACCGCCGGGCTTCTGAAAGGCAGACGCGCCACCTGCTACCGGACCGTTTCCGAGGAATTGAAGGCCGCGGGCGCGATCTACGAGGACAAGGAAGTCGTCGTGGACGGAAATCTCGTGACCTCGCGCCAGCCTTCGGATCTACCGGCATTCATGCGGGAGACCATGAAGCTGGTCCGCATCGCAGCGAAGAGCTCGAAAGCCGCGTAATTCCGCTAAGTGCCTGCGTCGAAATAAGTTGAACAATTTTATTTGTACTGCATGTAACGCCCCCTACCTGTCATTCCCGCAGCGAGGCTGAACGGGAATCTGGTTTGCTTACGGATACCAGTACAAAACCATATCCCCGATAGAAACACTCGGGGATGACACATTGTATAGTATGAATCCGAAGAGCGTTGTAATGTTCATGTTGTTCGTGCGCAGATCCTAAAGTCGGGAAGCGTCCTGACCCGCGCCGCGGCCGCTTGAAAAATCATGAAGAGATTCATGAACCTGTTCGCGGTAACCATATTTCTGTGCGGTTTTTCCCGCCCCGGTTTTGTTAAAATCATCGGCATATACGTTCCGGGTCCATAATGTTATAATTATCCTATGAAAACGAACCCGAAAAAATCCAGGCAGCACCTGATTTCCGAAGAACCCTATTATCTCCCCATGGGAAAGGAAGTAGAGCTCTTCGAATCCGCGTTCTTAAACCGGATTCCCGTGCTCCTGAAAGGCCCTACCGGCTGCGGCAAGACGCGGTTCATGCAGTTCATGGCATGGAAGCTCAAGCGGCCGCTGATAACCGTCTCCTGCCACGACGACCTCACGGCCTCGGACCTCGTGGGCCGCTACCTTGTGCGCGGCGGGGAAACGGTCTGGGTGGACGGCCCATTGACCACGGCGGTAAAGATCGGCGGGTTCTGCTACCTTGACGAGATCGTGGAAGCGCGAAAGGATACGACAGTCGTCATCCATCCCCTGGCGGACGATCGCAGGATACTCCCGATCGAAAA
>JBGPUS010000103.1:0-7079 GCA_041491325.1 Nitrospirota bacterium
AGCCGGCTATAAGGTCGTTTCGTAACGGAGTTGCACTTTTGGCCCGCTTGACAAGACGAAGCCGGGTTCAGTATAATTGCGTGTGCTCTGTGTAAGCGTACGATTTTAGCGCGCCCCGCGTTGCGCAAAGATTCAGATTTTACTGTATCGGTCCGGGTTCGGGAGAGGCGAAAAGTATGGAATATCTCCAGAAGTGGCGGGTTGTTCTTATGAAACGGTTCAGGCGGCAGCTTCCGCTGGACATCGAGCATTGCTCCCCGCTTGCCCTGCGCAGCATCATCCAGGACGTGCGGACGCCGGATTCCATCCTCGAACGCATCGCTCAGGTTTATTATGATAACGAGGACCTCCTGCGGGACCTGGTCCGCTGCCCGAACCTTTCCGAAACGACACTGGCGTTTATTGCGCTGACCGGGTCCGAGGAAATCAAAACCTTTATTGCGAACACCCGGGTCATGGATGTCGTGCTTACGGAGGACGAGGCGGGGAGAACGGAAGAGACACAAGGCGGCAAGAAGAAGAAGCTCAACGCCCAGCAGATCATCATGAAGATGACGACGCCGCAAAAAGTCAAACTCGCCTTGTCGGGCGCCAAGGATGCGCGCGGCCTCCTGATCCGCGAATCCAGCAAAATTATCGCAATGTCCGTTCTTCAAAACCCGCGACTCACCATCGGCGAAGTGGAGTTTTTTGCAAAATCGCAGAACTTGAACGAGGACATCATGCGTAAAATCGGCAACAACTCCGAATGGTCGAAGAAGTATTCCATTCTTGCGGCTCTCGTGTATAATCCTAAGACTCCAGTGGGCATTTCCCTCGGTTTCGTAAATAAATTGACCGACCGCGATCTCGGCATTCTCGAAAAGAGCCGCAGCGTTCCCGAAGGCGTGCGCACGGCTGCGAGGAACCGGCTGATGAAGAAAAAGATGGGCAAGGGGTAGCTGGGGGCGTCGTAGCTCTCGGCAGAGCTATAAAAACTGTTGCAATTGCCGGAGTACATTGGTATTATGCAACGTGAAACGGCTAAATATTCCTCAAGACCCAAGATCGGTTTTGGAAACTAAGGAGACAGTTATGGTAAGTTTGACGGACAGCGCGGTAAAGAAGTTTAAAAATGTCGTCGAGAAGCAGGGAGCTTCCGGCGATGGGGTAAGAATCTTCGTGGTCCCGGGCGGCTGAAGCCCCTCATTGGCTATGGACATAGCCAAAGCTGCTCAGAAGGGCGATACGTTGCTCGAAGTGCAAGACCTGAAGATCTTTCTGGAAGAACGGGCAAAGGACATGCTGATGAGTACGAACATCGACTTCCAGGAAGGACAGGGTTTTGTTCTGAGCGGCATGCAGCCGAGTTCCTGCGGTTCTTCCTGCAGTACGTGCTAGTACAGCATCCGTGATCTCCGGTTCAAGATCTGTTTCAGGATTTTGTCCCCGGTTTAGTCACATCAATGCAAGATAAAAAAACGCCGGTGAGGAATATGACAATCCTCACCGGCGTTCTCATGTAAGAAACGGCGTTTCTACACCCCGCCTTTCTCGATGCTCACCTTCTTCGTCGTTTTCTGCCACGTAAACTGCCCGCTTTCCTTGGTGCCGAAGGGCAGGTACATCAATTCCACCTCAACGGTCATTTCATACTCTCCCGCCGGGTAGGGGATCTCGAAATCCTCGCGCACCAAACGGTTGGGCGGCAGGCTCGTATCTTTCAGGATGCCGCTCTTTTCATACGGGCCGCGGCCCATTTTGTCGCCGCGACCGAGCTGCTGGGGAATAGGCATGTAAATCTTGGACTGCTTGAACAACTGTTTACCTTTACTGTCTTTAGCGGTCACTTCCAGGACCAGCCGGTTGGGGGTTGGTCAGCCGTCCGGGATGGCATGGCCGGCCCGGTTGGTCATTTCAACCTTCACGGACGCCTGGGGGACCATCTTGCCTCCGTCGCGCCACTGGTAGCCGAGGGTCTCGACCTTAAAGTCCACCGCGGCCTTAGCCATGCCCGGATCGCGATAGCTCTGCATGTTGTGGCCGAGCTTGCTCTTCTGCATGTGGCATTCCTGGCACTTTTCCTGTCCCCCGTCGGCGCGATACGACCAAAGGTAACTGCCGTAGAGCGTCGCGCACTGTGAGGGATTTTCGAGCTCAAGGTTCGGGCCGAGTCCGTGGCACTGTCCGCACAGAATGGATTCGCCCATGATGGGGCTCTTTTTCATGACTGGATGAGCGGAGTCGGCATGCTCGCCTTGCTTGGAACCGTATACTTCGTTTTTCTTCGGGGTCCCATCGACCCACTTATGCGTGATGGCGTTTCGCTGGTGGCAGATGAGGCAGTTGATGTTTACCTTGGAAAGTTTGGCGATGGCCTTGTCGCGCGCATCATCACTGGCGTTGGGATCGGTATAGATGTAGGCGTTCTTTACAATCTCTTTTGCCACCTCGTCCGTGGCCTCCGCAAGTTGAGGCAGATGGCACTTTGCGCAGATCATGAGGTGCTTGACCTGGACGTCCTCCGGCTTCTTCACGCCGGAATACTGCCAGCTCGTGAGGCCGACCGAGACCGTGGTCTTGATGGTAGCCGCGGTCCTGCCGGTCCCGAAGATGGACCGCGAGTGGATGGACTGCTCCCACTCGTTGTAAATGCTTTCGTGACACTGTTTGCATTCCGTTGAATCGTACATCTTTGCCAGTTCGTCGATGCTTGTGGCTTTCTTTGTTTCCGCCGCACCCGCGTCCTGACAGAGCGCGCCTGTCAGGAGCGGCAGCGCGAGCAGGGCGGCTACCGCAATGAATCGGAAAACTTTCATGTGCATCCCTCCTTTTTAGGATTTTTTATCACGCAAAAATTCGAAAAGTTGCAGTTGATTGCCGTGGCGCAGTCGCACGATGACCTAGTTTAGCGATAATGCATGGATTCGTCAAATAAATATTACTTATTCACGCTATCGGTCTTTCTTATTTTTTAGTAAAACGTTCATGGGCTGACACTCACGGCGGAAAATGAAAATCCCCCTTTGCCCCCCTTTTCAAGATACTCCCCTCTTTGGAAAAGAGGGGTTAGGGGAGATTTTTATAAGGGTATTTTCGGCTGAAAACGCGCGATGACGAGAGAGGCATTTAAGCCGCCGAAGCCGAGCGAGTTGGAGAGAGCGGCATGAATATCTTTTTGGCGGGCGACATTCGGGACGTAGTCCAGGTCGCACTCCGGATCAGGATTATCAAGGTTTATCGTGGGGGGGATGACGCCTTCCGCGATTGCGAGGGTTGCAAGGGCGGCTTCGACCGCGCCTGCGGCGCCGAGCATGTGGCCGAGCATGGACTTGGACGAGCTTACGGCCAGCCGGAAGGAATGCTCGCCGAAGGCTTTCTTGATTGCCGTCGTCTCTATGCTGTCGTTCGGTCCGGTGGAGGTGCCGTGGGCGTTGATGTAAGCAATCTCGTCCGGCGCCAGGCCCGCGTCCAGAAGCGCGAGCTTCATTGCGCGGGCAGGACCATCTCCGGACGGATCGGGCCGGGTGTAGTGGTAAGCGTCCGAGGTCAATCCGTAGCCCGCAAGTTCGGCGTAGATCTTCGCGCCCCGTTTTTCCGCATGTCCGAGTTCTTCAAGAATGAGCACGCCCGCGCCTTCGGAAAGCACGAATCCATCACGGTCCCGGTCAAAGGGGCGGCTCGCTCTTTCGGGTTCTTTGTTCCGAACGGACAGGGCCCGCGCCTGGCAGAAGCCCGCAAGCAGGAGTTGGGTCAACGGCGCTTCGGCGCCGCCGGCAAGCATCACGTCCGCGTCGCCGCGCTGGATGATCTTCATGGCCTCGCCTATGGCATGGGTGCCCGTGGCGCAGGCTGTCGAGATATCGAGACAGGGTCCCGTGGCCCCGAGTTTCATGGAAACGTACCCGGAGGCCATGTTCACCAGTGACATGGGAGTGTAAAAAGCAGAGACCGCTTTCACTCCCCGGGAGAGATAGGCCATCATGTTTTTCTCCGTCGTGGTCGCGCCGCCGCGGCCGGACCCCACAAGGACGCCGGCGCGGGGAGAACGCGCGGTCAGTGAAGCCCCCGCGTCTTCGAGCGCCATCAGTGAGGCCGCCAGGGCATATTGGATGAACGGGTCTGTCCGGCGGGCCTCTTTCAGGATCATATACGCCAGCGGGTCGAAGTGCTTAACCTCTCCGGCAATGCGCGAGGGAAAGGCGGATGCGTCGAACCGCGTGATGCGCCGCACGCCGGATATTCCGTTTTTGACCGCCGCCCAGGTTGTCTGAATACTGTTCCCGAGCGGAGTGAGGGCGCCAAGGCCCGTGATTACCACGCGAAGTTTCATGGGACGCAGTATAAATTTTTTTACCGTATTTGTCAAAGCGCCTCTTACGTCTCCTGCGAAAAAGACAACGCTTCAGGGAGGCCGATTCGGTTTGACAACGGGGTATTTTATGCTATAGTTTGATAGTACCCGGTATTTGAAGACACGAAAGGGGGTTTGAGATGAAGAAAAATGAGCTAACGAATATGACCGTGGCCGAACTCAAAGCCCTGGCCAAAAAAAAGCGCGTGTCCCTGCCTGCGGGAGTAACGAAACCGGACATTATCAAGGCGCTAAGCACGAGCGCGAAAGTCGCAAAACCGGCGGCAAAGAAAGCCGCGTCACCGAAAAAACCCGTGGCCGCGAAGAGCGTGAAGGCCGGAGCGCGTCCGGCAGCGAAAAAAACAACGGTCGCACGGCGTACTCTTACGGAGAAACTTCCGAAAGCGGCCACGATGGCGCGGGAATGGAAAACGCCCTCGACCGCAACAGAGTCCGTCATCGCGCAGGAACGAGTGTTGGAGTCCAAGTTTTTCACCGGCGTTGAACAGAAACCCGCGGTCGCGTCCTCCGGCGAACTGCCGAACGCGTACGGCCTGGATAAAATCGCACTTATGACGCGGGATCCCCATGTGGCGTTTGCTTACTGGGAAGCGACGCCGTCGCGCATCCAGCGAGAGAAGGCATGGTTCGGCTGGGACAGCAAACTGTGCGTCAGGGTTTACGACATAACGGGAATCCAGTTCGACGGCCGGAATGCGATCGGGTATTTCGACCAGGAAGTGTATGAGCAGGCCGGGAACTGGTATTTCGACCTTGGCAGGCCGAACCACTCGTTCTGCGCGGACCTGGGATTGCTTTCGCCCGACGGCAGGTTCCTGACCCTTGCGCGGTCGAACTATATTGCCATGCCGAGGGACGGTGTGTCCGACGTGATTGACGAAGAGTGGATGCTTCTGGATGAGGAATTCATGAAACTCTACGGGGTCCCGGGCGGCCTGTCGTCTCCCCAGCTCCAGGAAATGGTAAAACGCAGACGCGAATTGGAGCTCACGTCGCCGGGAACTTTTTCGCGCCCCCGGCCTAAGCGAAAGTAAGACGTTCTGATCCATGTCATGTTTCCGGGGACGCGCCTGGTTGCTATAAAAACAGCGTTTCGAGAAGTCCATCCGAGAGGGATGGACTTTTTTTTGAACTTGCAATTCCCTTAGCTTGTTAGAAGGTTATGTGGGGTGATGAGGATGATCGCCGGATACTTCACCCTCCCCTTGATCCCCTCCCATCAAGGGCGGGGCGAGGGGCATTTGATAGTTACTGAGGATGTATCTTAATCGTGAAAACCCGCTCATTGCCATTGTCTTCTGTCATCCGACAGGATCCCGCACATCCCGGCAAGAAACACGGAGGAAACATGGAAAAAGGGTATCTGGCGCTGGTGCTGCACAGCCATCTGCCTTACGTAAGGCATCCGGAGCACGACCAATTCCTGGAAGAAGACTGGCTGTTTGAAGCAATCACCGAGACCTATGTTCCGCTCATCAATGTCTTCGACGGCCTGATGAACGACGGCGTGGATTTCCGCATCACGATGAGCCTCACACCCACGCTCATCTCCATGCTTACCGATCCGCTGCTCCAGCAGCGCTACTTGCGTCATATCCGCAAGCTGACCGAGCTTGCCGAGCGGGAGGTAGAGCGCACGAAGGGCCAGCCGGAGTTCAACCCGATCGCCTGCATGTACGAGGGAATGTTCAAGAACGCCCAATATGTTTTTGAAGAAAAGTACGGCTGCAATCTCGTGGGCGCGTTCCGAAAATTCCAGGACGCGGGCAAGGTGGAGCTCATCACCTGCGCGGCCACTCATGGGTTCCTGCCGCTCATGCTGAACAGGAACGCCATAAGGGCCCAGATCATGGTCGCGGTCGAGCATTACAAGCGTCACCTCGGCAGGGCCCCGAGAGGGATTTGGCTCCCCGAATGCGGTTATGCCGAAGGGCTCGACGAGATCCTCAAGGAAGCCGGCATCCGCTACTTTTTCACGGATTCGCACGGCGTATTCCATGCTTCTCCCAGGCCGAAGTACGGGGTCTATGCGCCGATCTACTGCCGCTCGGGCGTGGCCGCCTTCGGCAGGGACATCGAATCCTCCAAGCAGGTCTGGAGCTCCATCGAAGGCTACCCCGGGGACTACAATTACCGGGATTTTTACCGGGACGTGGGCTTCGATCTGGATTACGACTACGTCAGACCGTATTTGCATGACGACGGCATTCGCGTGAATCTGGGGATCAAGTACTACAAGATCACGGGTAAGTCGAACCATAAAGACCCGTATATTCGTCAATGGGCGCTTGAACGGGCCGCGTCTCATGCGGGCAGCTTTCTGTTCAACCGGGAAAAACAGACCGAGTGGCTCGCCGGCGTGTTCCAGGACCGGAAGCCGATTATCGTTGCGCCCTACGACGCGGAACTCTACGGCCATTGGTGGTTCGAGGGGCCGAACTGGATAGATTATCTCATTCGAAAGACCGTGTTCGACCAGAAGACCGTGCGGCTTATCACTCCGTCCGAGTACCTCAGGGAAAACCCGATGTGCCAGGTCTCGACGCCGTCCACGTCGAGCTGGGGGTACAGAGGATACGCCGAAGTATGGCTCGAAGGCGCAAATGACTGGATCTACCGCCATCTGCACCAGACAGCGGACCGCATGGTCGAGCTGGCGCAGGCGTTTCCCCAGAGCGACGGCGTGCTGAGGCGGGCGCTGAACCAGGCCGCGCGGGAAACGCTC
>JBGPUS010000104.1:0-7027 GCA_041491325.1 Nitrospirota bacterium
AAAGCTCTTCTCTCCGGAACTACGCTCAAAAACAATTACCGCGTCGATAGTCATGCTTCTGGGAGTGGCGCTCATTGGAGTGCAGACCCATAGACGCATTATCCGGTCACGCACGGTGACGCTGACGCAGATCGCAGCGGGATGGAAAACAGCAGGCATTGAACTGACCGAGCATACGATTCAGCAGAAGGAAAACTTCTGGAAGGTGGCGAAACAGTACAACGTCGATATCGACACCATCGTGGGCGCAAACCCAGGCCTCGGAAAACTGAGCGCAACACGAGGGCAGACGGTCCGCGTTTTGAACCAAAAGGGCGTGATCCACAGGACCGTCGAGCACGAAAACGCGCAGACGATTTCAGAGCTTTACAAGGTCCCTACGAACAAGATTGCTTTAGTAAACAACCTGAAAGCGAACAGTATTATTGCACCCGGTTTGGAGTTATTTATTCCTGGAGCGAAACCTAAGAAGCTCTCCGAGGAAATGACGGCTCAGTACGGTCTCCGCAACATCTTCGGCTCGCCGCTTCCCGGCAGAATCACATCAGGCATGGGCGTGCGCAAACACCCGGTGGGCGGGTTTCGCGGCAAGCACACCGGCGTTGACCTGGCGGCCAGGGAAGGCACAAGCATTGCCGCTGCCGCAGCAGGAACAGTGCTCCAGACAGGCGAAGGTGATTACATCGGCACGTTCGTCATTATCTCGCATGAAAACTCATACACTACCATTTATGGTCACTGTTCGCAGATACTGACAGCGCAAGGCAAGGTTTTTTGAAAAAAGGGCAGATCATTGCGAAGTCCGGCCATACCGGCCGTGTTACCGGCCCTCACCTGCATTTTGAAATACGGAAAAACAACGTGCCCCAGGACCCGCTGAAATATCTGTGGTAAAGCGAAGTCCAGGAGATATGCAATATGTTATAAAATGAAGGCACGAAACACTCGGAACGTTAGCAACGCCCGCCCTTGTTTTACATCAGGTCAAGCAAACCACTTTCACGAATCACATGCTGAAATTGACATAAGTCCATAAGCTTGATACCATTAGAAAAGGCGACGCGAAACGTCTTGTTTAAAAATTGAGTCCCGCTCTGAACGCTTTTTTGACAAGCCGTTTCCGTTTCGGGTAGAGAGTGAGGAACCTTCCATGAAAAAAACATCTGCGGCGCTTTGCGCGGCTATACTGCTTTGCCTGGCATCACCGTCTTTTTCCGCCGAAAACGGAGTAACGGACGGACAAATCCTGATCGGCATGTCTACCGTATTGACCGGGCCGGCCTCTTTTCTCGGAACAAGTTTCAAGACCGGGGCAGAGACCTATTTGAAGACCGTGAATGAAAAAGGCGGAGTGCACGGCAGAAAGATAAAACTCATCGCGTATGACGACGGATATGAGCCGGCGAAGGCAGTTCCGAACGTCGAGAAACTGGTAAAAGAAGACAAGGTGTTTTGCCTTTTCGGCAATGTGGGGACCCCGACCACGATGGCGATCAAGCCGCTTATCGAGCGGGAAAAGGTCCCCCTCTTTGCGCCCTTTACCGGTGCGGAGACGCTGAGACATCCGGTGTCGAAATATGTCCTGAACTACCGGGCAAGCTATAACCAGGAGGCCGAGAAGTTCGTAAAAGGCATGGTGGACGTTCTCCATCGCAAAAAAATAGCAGTGTTTTACCAGGATGATCCCTACGGAAGGGTCGTGCTGGAGGCGACGAGAATCGCCCTCGAAAAGCGGGGCATTTTCACGCCGATCGTGACCGGCAGGTACAAGCGAAACACGGAGGACGTCGAGGAAGGTCTTGCCGCAATTATGGAGAAAAAACCGGATGCTGTTGTGATGGTAGGGACCTATGCAGCGTGCGCGAAGTTCATCATGCAAGGAAAAGAGAAAGGATTTAATCCGGTGTACATGAACGTTTCCTTTGTCGGTCCTGATAAGCTTGCCGAACTCCTGGGCAAGTCCGGAGACGGGGTTGTGGTCACCAACGTGGTTCCGCCGATTTACGGTGACGTTATGCAGTATTCCGGCGTCCGCGAATACCTGGAGGTTATGAAAAAGCATTTTCCGGGGACCAAACCGAGTATTGTCGGCCTGGAAGGATTTTTTGCCGCAAAGGTTTTCGTGGAGGGGCTCAAGCGGGCGGGAAAAGATCTGACCCGCGAGTCATTTATCAGCGCCGTTGAAGGCATCAAGGACCTGGATATTGGGGCAGGAAGCAAAATCAGCTTTTCCAGGGATAACCATCAGGGATCTCAGGAGGTCTACCCTACGGTCATCAAAAACGGACGGTATCAACTCATAAAGGACTGGAGCGCCTTGCGGTAGCCGTATGTAGACGCTGCCGGCCATAAACAAAAAAGCCGACGCTTGGATTGGCGTCGGCTTTGATTTTTTTCGGCAGAGTGAACCGCTATGCGGTAGCATGCTGGAACGCGAGTTGCGCCTCCGGCTGCCTGATTTCTTCATTTGCGGAAGCGCCCATCAGTATCCAGCTTTCCGGGTTGCTCAAAAGTTTGGCGACCATCTGCGAGTTCAGGCCGTGACCGGACTTATGCGCGACAATATGGCCGATGACCGGCATCCCCACAAGCGACAAATCGCCGATAAGGTCGAGAATCTTGTGCCGCACGAATTCGTCCCGATAGCGCAGGCCGTCCTTGTTCAAGACCGAGTCTTTGTCGAGGGCGACGGCATTATCCAAAGACGCGCCCAAGGCCAAACCATTGGCTTGGAGCGCTTGCACGTCGCTCAGGAATCCGAAGGTGCGGGCGTCCGAGACCTCGCGAAGGAACGTCTCTTCAGAGGGCCGATATTGCAAGCTCTGCTCTTTGAGCAGGGGGTGGTCAAAGTCGATAAAATAGGAAATGCTCGTCGTTTCAGCGGGCCAGATGGCAAGCTGCTTGCTGCCTTCCCGCACGAAAATGGGCTTGATGACCTTAAGCACGGGCTGGAGCGCTTCCTGGGTCCGTACGCCTGCATCGGCAACGAGACGAATGAAGGGCCGGGCGCTGCCGTCCATAATCGGTACTTCATCGCCGTCGAGTTCCACGTACACATTATCTATGTTGAGTCCGGCAAAAGCCGCAAGCAGGTGCTCCACGGTCTTCACGGATGCGTTGTTTCTGCTGAGCGTGGTTGCGTAGTTCGTTGCCGAGGTATGAGAAGCGTTTGCCTTGACCCAGGCGTTGTCGAGGTCAGTGCGGATGAATACCACGCCGGTCCCGGCAGGAGCAGGCTTGAGGGTCATTTTCACGGGCTTGCCGGCGTGAAGGCCGATTCCCTCGCAGGATATGCTGTTCTTGATGGTTTGCTGGAATCTAATCATGTTCTCTCCCCTTTTCACGTATAATAAAAGCAAGAGATGTGCCAGCTTCACGATGAAGATAACCGACAAAAAAACAACAGGTTGAAAAGCCTTGAGAAATCATATTGTGGTAAAAAAGACTCTATGAACACTGAACTGTGGCTGATCCACAACAGTCTTCGGGAAAAAGGCGCACAGTATGACAGGCATTTACTCCCGTTTTCTCGAGGGGCACGGCGAAGAGGCCCGTAACGTCACAGCATTTTTCTTTGTTTTTCATTGACATGCCCGGTCGAGGTATGCTAAATTTTTTACATTCACATTCGGCACAGTCTACAGACGGCCCACTTTGATGGAGTGAACATGCAGTCAAAGCTCGACGAATTGTACAAGCATGGCATGGAAATGTTTGAGAAGGGCGCTTATCAGGAAGCAGAGGGTTTGTTCAAGGAATTCCTGAATATTAATCCGAAATTTGCTGACATTTTGAATAAAATGGGGGTCATTTACCATCTGACTAATCGCCCCGAGCTTGCCGCACAGACCTTCGAAAAAGCGCTGGAGCTGAACCCCGGCTATACCGAGGTGTCGCTCAATCTCGCCATTACGTACAGCGACCTCGGCATGTACGAAAAGTCGCGCGCCGTGTTTGAGCGGGCCGCTCATTTCGCTGAATCGACAACGGATACGACTTCATCAGCTGCCGCCATCGACCCCTTTGTCAAGGGCAAGCTTGCGGACGAACATCTGCGTATCGGGAACATGTATTATCAGCTGAGACTTCTCGAAGAAGCGATCGACGAATATCAAAAGGCCTTGCGCCTCTCGCCGAATTTCGCAGATATCCTTACGCATCTGGGTATCGCCCTCCGCGACAAGGGGAAGTTCGATGACGCGATCCGGGAATTCAACAAAGCCAAAGAAGCGAATCCCCGCTACATGCCGGCCCGCCTGCACCTCGGCATCACGTATTACTCGCAGGGATTTTACGGTTTGGCCGAAGAGGAGTGGCGCGAGGCGCTCGTGTTCGACCCCAAAAATTCCGCTATCCGGACATACCTGAATTTCGTAAAACCGAAAGATTCCTGACGGAGCCTCTCTTGGATCTTCTCGACATACAGGGGCTCACTACCCATTTTTTTACCCGGGCGGGCGTGATCAAGGCGGTCGACCGTCTCAGTCTCAGGCTGCAAAAAGGCCGCGTGCTCGGCCTGGTCGGCGAGTCGGGATGCGGCAAGACCGTCACCGCTCTCTCCATTCTGAACCTTGTCCCTCCTCCCGGCAAGGTCATTGCCGGAAAGATCCTTTTCGAAGGGCGCGACCTCTTGTCGTTCACCCACGAAGAACTGAGGGAAATTCGGGGAGCGCGGATTTCCATGATCTTTCAGGAGCCCATGACCGCTCTCAATCCCGTCTTCACGGTCGGCAACCAGATAGCTGAAGTCCTGACCACGCACCGCAACGTCACGAAAAAAGAGGCCATGGCCTCCGCGGTAGAGCTGCTGCATTCCGTCGGCATCCCCTCGCCCGAAAAACGCGTACACGAATATCCACACCAGCTCTCGGGAGGCATGCGCCAGCGCGTGATGATCGCCATGGCCATAGCGTGTAAGCCGTCGCTCATCCTCGCTGACGAGCCTACGACCGCGTTGGACGTAACGATCCAGGCCCACATTCTCGAACTCTTGAGCAGGATCCAGGCAGAGATGGGCATGGCCATGGTGCTGGTGACCCACGATCTCGGGCTTATAGCCGAGCGTGCCCACGAGGTTGCGGTCATGTACGCGGGCCGGATCGTCGAGCAGGCGGAAACGAAGGAGCTGTTCGCGAATCCCCAGCATCCTTACACCCGGGGCCTCATGGCTTCGATCCCGAAACCGGGCGAGGAGGGCAGGAAGCGGCTTCGCACCATAGCCGGGTCCGTGCCGCGGCTTCAGGACCTGCCTCAAGGATGCAAATTCATCACCCGCTGCGACCTCAAAACGAGTCAATGCGATATGGAGCCGGAGCTTGTCGAGGTTCGGCCGGGACATCTGGTCAGGTGCTGGGAAGCGAGACCCTGATTCCGTCATTCCCGCGGCGATTCTGAGCGGGAATCTGGTTTTAGTTGTTTGAAAAACCATATCCCCGATAGAGGACTCGGGGATGACAATCTTATCGTATGCACTTTATGCAATGCCATTTTGAAACGATTAGTGATTCTGGAAATTGCGTTTGATTATTATTTGTAATTTGAATATTGGGATTTAGATGAACAACGTTCTTCTTCAAATTGAAAATATCTACAAGGCCTTTCCCGTGAAGGCCGGTTTCGGCAAAACGCTTGAGGCGAAAGCCGTGGACGGCGTGAGTCTGACCGTGGCTCGCGGCGAGGCCGTGGGTCTGGTAGGCGAGAGCGGGTGCGGAAAGTCCACGCTTGGCAGGCTCGCGCTCCGGCTGCTCGAGCCGACGTCGGGGAAGGTATATTTCGAAGACCGGGACCTGGCCTCGCTTGGCAAGCGGGAGATGAGGTCGCTCCGGCAACGGATGCAGATTATCTTTCAGGACCCCTTTGCATCCCTCAACCCGCGGATGCGGGTGCAGGACATCATTACTGAACCGCTGGTGATCCACGGCCTTGCGAAAAGCAATGAGCTTCTCTCGCGCGGCGCGGCCTTGCTCGAAAAAGTGGGTATGACCGCCGAGGCGCTCCAAAGGTACCCGCACGAATTCTCAGGGGGGCAGCGTCAACGGATCGGCATCGCGCGGGCACTGGCCTCGGGGCCGACATTCATCGTCGCGGACGAGGCCGTCTCGGCCCTTGACGTCTCGGTCCAGGCCCAGATTATCAACCTGCTCGACGACCTGCGCGACGAGCTGGGGCTTTCCTTTCTGTTCATCGCGCATGATCTCAACATCGTGCGCCACTTTTCAGACCGGGTGATCGTTATGTATCTCGGAAAGATCATGGAGTCGGCGCGGGCCGAGGAAATCTACCGCAACCCTTCCCACCCCTATACAGAAGCGTTGCTTGCCGATATCCCCGTCGCGGACCCGACCGTAAAAAAGAAGCACATACTCCTGAAAGGCGACATCCCAAGTCCCACGCAGATACCGCCCGGCTGCCGGTTCCACACGCGCTGCATCTATCGCTTCGAGCCCTGCGATAAGATTGTTCCGAAGACGACTGATCTCGGGAACGGACATTTTGTGGATTGTCATTTGAGGGGGTAGAGGGCGGGGTTCGCAAGCCTGGTTAAGGAACCGTAAGAAAACCAGCCGCGAGAAAATGCTTGTCAAAAGCAAATGCTTTTCTAATTTTTTGCCTCTTCATGATGGTAAAACTCACCGCATCGGTATAGCTGAAATCGTGATCGCGATAATTGGCCAGCACCGCCTGGGCTTCTGATTCGATAGCCTCTGTTGAATACACCCGCACAATCCTCGGGCTCGCTTTTATCCGTTCCAAAAAGACGGAAGCTGCCGCGTGTCCCAATTCCATCAGAATAAGAACATATGCTTCAGCGATGACGAGGTTGCTCGTGATGAGGCGTCCCTGGGTCGACAGGAGAACCGGATAAATCCCGGCAGCCTTCCTGTGATTGGCGTCATTCTTGTCAGCCAAGGCGAACCATGCTCCCGCATCCACGAAAATCGTCTCGCTAAAGGTCATTTCCGGCCGGCCTTGGCGTGCTTTGCGAGGTACTTATCGTGCCGCTCCGAGACGTCGCTTTTGCGGGACC
>JBGPUS010000105.1:0-6971 GCA_041491325.1 Nitrospirota bacterium
ACCTCGATGATCTCATTGTCGTCACCGCCGTTTTGCCCCACATGCTCCAGTTCGGTGCATAAATAAGCCCTGAGCGCTTCCGTGGATGCGCCGGTCGATATCGGCCCCTCCGCGAGAAATTCGAGTTTGTTCGCGGCCCACCCTGTTTCTTCGATCAGTTCCCGCTTGGCAGCGACTTCCATGGATTCGTCGGGTTCCACGAGCCCTGCGGGAAGCTCAATGACGTCGCGTCCGAGCGGAGGCCTGAACTGTTTTTCAAGCAGCACATTGCCGGAGGGCGTGATCGCAGCCATCACCACGATGCCGCCGATCCCCAGACGTTCGAGCGCCTCCCACGTGCGCACAACTCCCTTTGCATCGCGGTAAGTGATCTCTACCGCGCTCATGAACTTGCCCTGCCAGACGACTTTTTTGCTGATGATTTCCATGAAAAGGGCAATTACCAATAAGCAAATTACAAATCACAAATAAATTACAAATTTAAATGCTCAATGACCGAAACGTTTAAAATTTGGTGATGGTGATTTATTTGGAGCTTGTTATTTGAAATTTATTTTTTTCCGTATCACAGCCATTTTTTCATGTCCAGGGCGAGCGCGGCCGGGATGATGGTATCCACTTCGCGGACCCGCTTGCGCCCGGCTTTGGTGAACACGGCCTTGAGCAGGACATCTTCATCCTTATAGTTCTGTAGGATATCAAAGTCCGCCTCCGGGATGTCCCGGGAAAAATACCCGCAGCCTTCTATTCTGACCACGCGGCGCGGGCCGCGGACCGTGGGGCCGAAGAGGCGGCAGATGTGGGGTCGGTGGTCGTAGATCATACAGACGCCCTTCTCGCTCAGAGCGGGGCAGCTCATTTTGGAGGACCTGCGCGAGATGGAGTCGATGGACGCAAGCGTTTTCAGGAGCGGGTCCTTGCGGGAAAAGGCGCCCTTTTTTTCGAGGGCATCAAGCTGTTCGTTGGCCTTCGCGAGCACTCGGTTTCTGATGGGGGCGGGGACCTTCTTCAGGCTTTGCCTGAGATGGAGCGCATCGAGGAGCGTGATGTCGAAGAACCCCACGGAACAACATTCGTAGCAACCGGGTTTGCAGCCCACGTTGTGCTTCTTTGCCGCCTTGCGGAACTCTACACTCGTATTGTCGAGGAATTTTGAATATTTATTGACGATTCGGTTCATTTCCTGATTACGGCCTTTCCTAAATCTGAAGTTTTTTCTCCGGTCGACTGTTCTTCTGCTCGGGGCCGCGGCAAGCCCCTTGTGTTGAATTATATACGACTCACGCAAGCCAAGCAACAATAAAGTTGGAAACGGCCGGCTTCTTTACGGAGAGGCTTTCAAGTTCGTAGTTGACACGTTGAGGCAAATGCTGTAATTTTAGCCATGACAGGCATTGTGCTTTCCGGCGGTGAAAGTCGGCGCATGGGTAAAGACAAGGCGTTTCTCAAGCTCGTCGGCGCACCCATCATCGAGCATGTTCTGAGCGCGCTTCGCGACGTTGTGGACCGCATCATCATCGTGACCAACTCGCCGCAAGCGTATGCGGCCTGTGACGCGGAAGTGGTTACGGACGCATTGGAGAAGCGCGGACCCCTTACCGGCATTTATACAGGGCTCCTGCATTCGTCGGACGAATATAATATCGTGGTCGCTTGCGACATGCCGTTTCTCAATCCCCGGCTGCTTTCTTATATGGCCGGTTTGGGCCGGGGATACGACGTCGTCATTCCCCGGATCGGAGAAATGATCGAACCGCTCCACGCGGTCTACCGCAGGGGGCTTTTGCCGGTCATCGAGGGACGCATCCGCCGGGACGCCCGGCAGATACGGGGTATTTTCAGCGAAGCGCGCGTGCGGTACGTCACAGCAGAGGAGATCGACCAATTCGACCCAAAGAGGCGGTCGTTCAAAAATCTCAATACACCAGAGGAATACGAGGAGGCAACATGTTCGGACTTGGAATGCCGGAGCTGTTAGTTATTTTGGTTATAGTACTGGTCATATTCGGCGCAAATCGTCTGCCGCAGCTCGGCGAAGGGCTTGGAAAAGCCATCAAGGGATTCAAGAAGGGCATCACCGATGATCAGGCGGCCGCGAAGAACTCGGAGAAAAAAGAAGACAAATCGTAAAGATCGACTGAGGGCCGGCACGGTATGAAATGGGTCCTCGCAGAGACTGATGAAGGGGCCGCGGCCTTGCTCTCGAAGGGGGCAGGGCTTCATCCGCTCATCGCAAAACTGATGGTCAACCGGAGGCTTACCGACCCGTCGAAAGTCCGTTCCTTTCTTGCTTGCGACCTGTCAACGTTGTCCGGGCCCGGCATCTTCAGCGGGATGGAAAAGGCCGTGGCCCGCATCCGGAAAGCCGTAACGGACCGGCAGAAAATTACGATCTATGGCGATTATGACGTCGATGGGGTGACGGCGTCCGCTTTGCTCTGTTCGACGCTCGAACGAATGGGAGCGGACGTTGTCTGCTACATACCCGACAGGCTGACCGAGGGCTATGGCCTGAACACGGGGGCACTAGAGGCAATTTATGCTTCAGGGTCAAAGCTTGTTATTACCGTGGATTGCGGTATCGGCGCCGCGCGCGAGGCCCTGCATGCGGTCACCGTGGGACTCGACCTTATCATCACTGATCACCATGAACTGGACAGTTCCGGTCGTTTTACTAATCCGGAGTCTCCAGGTGGTTTTAACCTTCCTGATGCTTTTGCCGTTCTTCACCCGCTGCTCCTGACACCGGATGTCCCCGCGGAGATTCGGGAGCAGGTAAGCTGTCTTACCGGAGTGGGTGTTGCTTTTAAACTGGCCCAAGCCCTCCTGGATACGGACATTCATGATGAACGTTTACTGTCCTGTCTCGATCTCGTTACTCTCGGGACCGTGGCGGACGTAGGCAGGATCACGGGCGAGAACCGTATTCTCGTAAAACATGGTCTTGCCGTGCTGTCTTCCGATTCGGACGAGCAGAGGCCGGGGATCGCGGCGCTGAAAGAGGTCGCGGGCCTTATCGGCAAAAAAATCACCGTAGGGACCGTGGGCTTCAGTCTTGCGCCGAGGATCAACGCCGGCGGGAGGCTCGAACGAGCGGAACCGGCCTTTCGTTTGCTGACCACCGGCTCTCGGGAAGAAGCGCGCACGCTTGCCGGGGAACTCGACACGGTTAACCGGGAACGCCGGTCCGTGGAGGATTCCATATGGGAAGATGCGCGGCAGCAGTGCCGCAAGACTGACCTTGATGTAACGGGGGCGTTGGTCCTTTCCTCGGAAGATTGGCATCCCGGGGTCATCGGCATTGTCGCCTCGCGGATTGCTGACGAGTTTTACCGCCCTACAGCGCTTATCAGCGTTAAGGACGGGATTGGCAAGGGCTCGGCAAGGAGCATTCCCGGTTTTGACCTCTACCAGGGGCTTGTGGCGTGCTCGGACCTGCTCCTGGGGTTCGGAGGACACAAATACGCGGCGGGGTTTACCCTTGCAAGAAACAATATTCCCCGGTTCAGCGAGCGGTTGAGCTCCTTGGTGCGGGAACGGATCGGCGCTGACGGCTTCGTGCGAACGCTGACCGTGGACGGCGCCGTCGCATTCGATGAGTTGACCATGGAACTCCTGCAGGAATTGGAAACCCTGGCGCCCTTCGGCCAAGGCAATCCCGAACCGAAGCTCGGCGCGCGCGAACTCGAGGTGATATCGTCCAGGGTCGTCGGCAACAACCACCTGAAGCTGCGGCTCCGCCAGGCGGGAGGAACGACTCTCGGCGCCATAGCGTTCAATCGCGGCAGTCTCCTGGGCAAGCAGGTCAGGGACGGCGCGTTCCTCGCCGCGGTTTTCACGCCCCGGCTCAATGTCTGGAACGGGAAAACGTCCATAGAGCTGGACATCAGGGATATTAAAACGGAAAAACAATCAAATCCCAAAATGTCAGAAACCAAATAACGAATAATTACCAAGCAACAATTTTCAATTTCCAAATCGCTTGATTATCCTAAAAACGGCGGTTGGAACCACAGATAAACACAGATGCACACTGATGGAATCAAAATCAGTAATTTAGTTCCTATTGGGTTTTCGTCTACTCGGTGATACGGAAATTTGATTTATATTTTTTGATTATCGGTGTTTATCTGCGTTCATCTGTGGTTAATGGCTTTTTCGAGGGTTATTGGTCCTTGAATACTATTTGGTATCTGTTGCCTGCTATGTGGAGCTTGGATCTCACCTATGCCTGTAGTTCGTCTCGAAGATATTGTTGAGCGCATACAGCGTCATCATCCCGACGCGGATGTCGATATGCTGCGCCGCGCTTACATCTTTTCAGCCAAACGACACCAGGGCCAGACCCGTCTCTCGGGAGAAGCGTACCTCAACCATCCCATAGAAGTTGCCGCCGTTCTCGCCGACCTTAAACTCGATGCGGCCACCGTGGCCGCGGGCCTGTTGCACGACACGATCGAAGATACCACCGCCACTCCGGAAGAAATCAAAGACCTGTTCGGCGACGAGGTCGCGAGACTTGTGGACGGCATGACCAAGCTCAGCCGGATGGAACTCCAGAGCCGGGAGCAGCGCGAGGCCGAGAACTTCCGTAAGATGATCGTGGCCATGGCAAACGATATCCGGGTGATCCTGATAAAGCTCGCCGATCGGCTCCACAACATGCGCACGCTCACGTATCTCCCGCCCGAGAAGCAGAAACGCATTGCCCAGGAAACACTGGACATTTACGCCCCCCTTGCAAACCGCCTCGGCATCTCGAAGATTAAGATCGAACTCGAAGACCTTGCCTTCAAATATCTCCACCCCGAAGAATACGGCCGGCTCGTCGAAAAAATCATGCAGCGACGCGTCGAGCGCGAATCATATGTCAATGAACTCATCGAGACCGTACAACGCCTCCTCGCGGAGCAGGAATACAAGGGCGAGGTCAAAGGCAGGCCCAAACATTTCTACAGCATCTACCAGAAGATGCTGAAACAGGAAATATCCTTTGAGGACGTGTTCGATCTGATCGCGATCCGCATCATCACGGACACCAAGGTAAACTGCTATGCCATTCTCGGGCTTATCCATTCGCTCTGGACGCCGGTGCCCGGACGGTTTAAAGACTTTATCGGTGTGCCCAAGTCGAATCTGTATCAATCGCTTCACACGACCGTCATAGGCCCCAAAGGGGAGCGCGTGGAGTTCCAGATCAGGACGGAGGAAATGCACCGCCTCGCGGAAGAAGGCATTGCCGCCCACTGGCGGTACAAGGAGCGGTCTCCGATCAGCCAGCGCGAGGAGCAGCAGTTCGCCTGGATCCGGCAGCTCCTTGAATGGCAGCGCGACCTTCCGGACGCCAGGGAATTCATGGAGACCGTGAAGGGAGACCTGTTCCCGGACATGGTCTACGTTTTTACGCCGAGAGGGGACGTAAAGGAACTGCCGCTGGGATCAACGCCGGTGGATTTCGCCTATAGTGTACACACGGACATTGGCCACCAGTGCGTGGGGGCCAAGGTGAACGGCAGGATCGTCCCGCTCAAGCACATGCTCCAGAACGGCGATAAGATCGAGGTCACTACCCAGACCGGCCACACGCCGAGCCGGGACTGGCTCAAATTCGTCAAGACTTCCAAAGCGCGCACCAGGATCAAGGCGTGGCTCAAGGCCGAAGAACGAAGACGAAGCATCCTTCTGGGGCGGGAACTTCTTGAGAAGGACCTTAGAAAACACGATCTCCATCCCGCGAAAGTCTTCAAATCCGACGACCTCATAAAAATAGCCAATGACATGTCGCATAACGGGCTTGATGATCTTCTGGCGGCCATAGGGTACGGCAAAGTGTCCGCGCATATGGTGGCGAACAAACTTGCGCCCGAGAAAGCGCATCCGGAGCCTGCCCCCAGAAAAACCGCCCAGAAGCCTGCGAAGCCATCCAGCGGCAGCATGAAGATCAACGGCATGGACAACATGCTGATCCATCTGTCCAAATGCTGCAATCCCGTGCCCGGCGACAATGTGATAGGGTTCATCACCAGGGGCAGGGGAGTGTCCATCCATACGGCGGATTGCACGAACGTCGGCGA
The DNA here is from genome assembly GCA_041491325.1 of Nitrospirota bacterium. Classification (GTDB taxonomy): domain Bacteria; phylum Nitrospirota; class UBA9217; order UBA9217; family UBA9217; genus JBAZLV01. Next base: position 6,075 of record JBGPUS010000105.1, read on the forward strand.
GTTGACCTTTGACAAGGAACGTCTCGTTGACGTTTCCTGGGGAGATTTCAAGCCCTCGGCCCACGCGGTAAAAATATCGGTCAGGACCGAGGACAAACCCGGGCTGCTTGCAAGCGTATCTTCTTCGATCAGCGCCTCAGAGGCTAATATCACGCATGCTGAAGCGACTGCTGACGAGAACAAGCTGGCCATGTTCTCCTTTACCATTGACGTCAGGGATGTGGACCACTTGAACAAGGTCATAAAGAACATCGAGGCCATAAAAGGCGTGCTGGATGTCAAAAGGGTTAAGGCGGGGTAGGTGAGGAAAGTGATGGTTTACTTGAGGTCTGTATAATACTTATAAATCAGTTATATACGGGTAATATCTGATAATTTACAGGAGGCCCTGATGGGCAAAAAAATCATAAAAACAGCGGATGCGCCGCAGGCCATCGGCCCCTATTCCCAGGCAGTGGAGGCCAACGGTTTCGTGTTCATCTCCGGTCAGATACCGATAGATCCCAAGACCGGCAGCGTTGTGCAAACCGATATTAAGGATCAGACCCGATTGGTTCTGGACAATGCCAAAGCCATCCTGATCGCGGCCGGTTGTGACATGCAGGACGTGGTCAAGGCCGTTGTCTATCTTAGGAACATGCCGGATTTCGCGTCGGTCAACGAGGTTTACGGAGGTTATTTCCCGTCAAATCCGCCGGCCCGTGCCACGGTTGAGGTTTCCCGGCTTCCGAAGGATGTTGCCGTGGAGATGGATTTTATAGCCTGGAAAGCGCAAGGCTAACAAAAGTTCTGCGTTATATAAACCTTGTCATCAGGGGAGACGACCACCCCGAGCCCTTCGGATTTAAAATGCGGGGTCAGAATGTTCTTCCGGTGGCCGGGACTGTTCATCCAGCC
>JBGPUS010000106.1:0-6911 GCA_041491325.1 Nitrospirota bacterium
ATGCCATATTCAATAAAATTCGCCATGCAATTCTCGATGCTAGACATGATTGTCAAGATTAAAGAAGCGACCCCAATTGCACCTATGTGCGAGTTGCCTCAACTGAAATCATCTGAAATAAACCGGGAGCATTTGCTCTCCCGATCTTTTGTTCCAAATAGGCCGGACGAATATGAAAGGGCTGTTATAATCAGGAGAATTAGGCCGGCTCAATCAGAAAGACTACACCTTCTGCAACGGCAGGATGAGTAATAGGCTTAAGGTATGATGAATAAGATTGGTTCTGTTCTGGATCTAATTTCTGAACGTCCTCTACAAGCATCATCTCGCCATTCTCGGCACGTCCTAAGATACTTGCGATTTTGTCAGGCGTAATTTTCGCTGCAAACAAACCGGCCTTTAGAGACTCTGTCTTAAATTCAAAAGGCTTTTTATCGTAGACGAACCCGCTGGGTTCAAATATTAAACGCCCGAATAATAAACGGTACCCATCCTGTGTTTTCAGTGTAACACTATTGGGGTCACTTCTTTAATCGTGACATTTGGTCACCAGTTGTGCGATACGCATCACGGGACGCTGATGCATTTAGTGTAAAACGCTTGAAAAAAGATGGCGATGACATAAAATCGCCTTGCGCATGACGGTCGAGATGCTGGAATCGCCACTCTTAAACCGGGGCACGGGCGGCAAGCTCGCACGGCCGACGATACCGCCCTCGTTCATCCGGCGAAGACCGGAAGTTCCCACCCTTACTCGCTGACCGGCTTGCCGGCTGTCTTGCTGATGGCCTGGAGCACATAGGGAAAGACGCGCTCCGTAATGATCCGGTACCCTTCGGCAGTGGGGTGAAGTCCGTCTTTCTGAGCCAGGGAAGGTTCGCCTGCGACGCCTTCCAGAAAAAAGGGGATAAGAATAAGGCCGTGCTTTTCCGCGACTGCCCGATAGTTTCCGTAAAATGCGTCCGTATAACTTTTGCCGAGGTTGGTTGTCATTCGCATACCGGCCAGGACCACGGTGACGTTCTTTTCTTTCAACACGCGCACCGCCTCATCAATATTTTTCCTGGTCACTCTCGGATCAATGCCCCGCAGCCCGTCGTTTGCCCCTGTTTCCAGAATGACGATGTCCGGTTTGGTCTTCAGGATCCAGGCCATCCGCGAGAGGGCGCCGCTGCTCGTTTCCCCGCTTATGCCCGCGTTCACGACTCTCCAGGCGTAGCCCGCGGCACGGAGTTTTTTTTCGAGCCGCGCCGGATACGCGTTTTCTTCGCTGACGCCGTATCCGGCGGTGAGGCTGTCGCCGACCGCGACGATGGTCCCCGCAGACGCAACTTTTCCGTGTTGAACGGAAGACGCTGTTTCTTCACGACTTTTGCATCCGCTGAAATTAAAAAGCATAAGTATGACCGCTCCCGCGGCCCAGACTGTGTTTTTTTTCATAGAAGATAATCCTCGAAAGCATCTATTCAGCACAATGCGCGTACATTGCAGCGCCTATTTTTGTCATGTTGTCATTCCCGAGGACGTAATCGGGAATATGGTGTTACGAATAACCGTAAAACCAGATCCCCGAGAAAACCATTCGGGGATGACCATTTAGGGTTTTGAAAGCTGCTTTGAGGATAGCTGAATAGATACCCTCGAAATAGTATATCACTCCTCGGTCTGCTCGCGCAAAAACGCGGCGGGTTTCCTGCGGAGGATCGGGGCCGAGGCCCCGAGGCCGACAACGACGACGAGGGCGATCATGGCCGAGGCCATCAGGAGGCTTACGCCGAGGATGGGCCGGTAGGGCACCTCGAAAACCGTCCGGCAAACGATCCAGCTTCCGGCCTGGGACAACAGCAGGGCAATAAGGCCGCTTGCGAGCCCGAGCAGCAGGCCTTCGGCGACGAAGACCGATAGGACGAAGCGCGGTCTCGCTCCGAGGACGGTATAATAGACCGCTTCCTGTATGCGGGCGTGGCGCGTGGCGAAAACGGAGCTTACGATGATGAGCATGCCGGCAATGCTGCTGAAGAGCGTAAAGAAACGGACGATCGCCGAGAGCCGTTCCATGAGCCGCGCAAAAATTTTTACGGTCTCCGTGACATCGATGACGCTCACGTTCGGGAAACGCGCCACGATCCGGTTCTGGAGCGAGGCAATTTTTTCTTTGTCCACCCGCAGGGCGGTGAAAAATGTGTGGGGAGCGTCTTTGATGGCCTGTTCCCGAAAGACGAAGTAAAAGAAAGGCCTGAGAGACGAATGGGTCCTGGTTCTGACGCTTGAAATCCTTGCCTCGACCGGCACGCCCTGGATGCGGAAGGTTATGACGTCGCCGACCTTCATCTCCTTCATGTCCAGCACCGTGTCAAGCACCGATACCTGCAGCTCCGTCCAGTCCTCCCGAAAGAGGGTTTTTCCCGCAATAAGCCGTTCATCTTCCAAAAGATGTTCCTGGTAGGTGAGACTGAATTCACGGGCCAGGTTGTCGCCCCGCCTTCGCTGCTCTTGCTCGCGGTCTATCGGCTTTCCGTTCACGGCGAGTATGGTCCCCTGTATAACCGGGTAAAAGGTCGGAGATCCCTCCAGATCTTTTGCGAGCGCGGCTTTTTGGCCCGGCTGGATATCGACGAAAAAGACGTTGGGAGAGTCAGGCGGATACGAGCGGACAAAGGTCTCATTAAGATTCCGTTCGATGATGATGATCGATACGATTACGGTCAGTGAAGCAGCCAGGGTCACAATGATCGTCCGCGTTGCATTGCCCGGCCGAAGCAGTCCTTTCATTGCCTGCCGCACGATCAGATTTTTCGCGCCCAGAATCCTTACGGCACGGAGCAGCCCTGCGGCGCAGAGATAGACCGCGAGAATTAGCGAGCCGAGGACAAGAACGTAGACGAAGCCGCTCTTTACCTCGCGGGTCCGCCACAGGAGCAATGCGAAGAAAAAAATAAGACTCGCAAGCACCGTCACCCACGCGGCGCGGCCCCATGCGGCGCTTTGCTCCTCCTTGGCGAAAATGGCGCGGGGTTTTACGTCCCTGAGCCGGTAAAGAGGAAGAAAGGTGAAGACGAAAACGACCAGGAAACCGAGCACGAGTCCTTCGATAACGGCGCTTGCGGGAATGGTCAGTGAGACGTTATCCGGGACAAGCCCCCGGAAGAGGTCCCGGAGAATTTTTTCGAGGAAAAAACTGACCGCGAGGCCGAGGACCGTCCCCACGAGGCCGAGGACCGAAACCATCGCGAAATAATGGGTGAGGATGAACCTGCCCCGGGCGCCCACAGCCTTCATCACGGCAATCGTATGCTTCTGCTCATTCAGGAACGCGGCAAGGGAGCTTTGGATGCCGATCCCGGCGAGGAGCAGGGTGAATATTCCTATAAGATTAAGGAAGAACAGAAAATTATCAAAAAAACGTTTCACTCCCGAAGCCGCGGTCCGGTAGGTCTCGATGCTCTCCCGGTCCCGGAGTGACGCCGCCCGAAGCCGCGCCGCGGTATCGTCCAGGTCTTTCTCGTCGCGGACCTTGGCAAGTATTGTGTAGTTTACCCGGCTTCCTTTTCCCACGAGTTCCAGCGCGGAGAGGTCCGAGGCTGATATAAAAATTCGGGGACCGAGCGCAAAGAAGTTCACCGGACGATCAGGCTCCTGTACCACGACGTCACGAATCGTAAGAACGGTGCTTCCAATCCGAAGCCGGTCCCCCAGGCGGAGTTGGAGCCGGTCGAGCAGCGCCTGTTCGGCGACGATGCTCCCCGGCGTAAGTACATCAGAAAACAATCGCCCGGAAGCGAGCTCCACATCCCCGTAGAACGGATAGCCCGGCTCCACGACTTTGATACTGCTCAGGAGAGAGGCTTTTTTGTCCGGTGTCTGTACTACCGAATAGAATTCGAAAACCCGGGCGCTTACGAGCGTTTTTTGCCGGTCCAGGGTCGCCAAGGCTTCCCGGAGCCCGGGAGAAAAAGGAGAATGCGATTCGATGATGATGTCCGCGGCATGAAGGGTCCGGGCGTCCCGCAGAAAGGACGAGTGTACGCTTCTGCTGAAGCCGCTGAGCGAGATCAGGGTCACCATGGAGAGAACCACGCAGAGCACGAATACGATCGATTGGTGCATCGAGCCCGCGATCTGGCGTCGAATGAAATGCAGGTTAAGCATGGGGATTGCCCGCGACGATCCTGCCGTCCCGGAGGGTGACGACGCGGTCCGCTTTCCTGGCGATATCCTGGCTATGCGTGACCAAAACCAGCGTGGTTCGCTGCTCCCGGTGAAGTTTTGTGAGCAGGTCGAGCACGGCCTTTCCATTTTGCGAATCGAGGTTGCCGGTCGGCTCGTCCGCGAAGATTATTCGCGGGCCGTTGACCAGCGCCCGGCAGATGGCGCACCGCTGTTTCTCGCCCCCGGAAAGTTGATGGGGGAAGCTTGCCGCCCGTTCGGAAAGACCGACCCGCGCGAGGAGTATCCCGGCTTTTTCGCGCGCCTGGACATCTCCCCGGAGTTCAGCCGGGAACATAACGTTTTCGAGCGCGGTAAGAGAGGGCGCGAGGTGAAAGGACTGGAAAACGAACCCGAAGGCGGCATTTCGGAGCGGCGCTAATTCGTCCTCGGGGAGGTCGGTAATGTCCTTTCCCTCGATCAGGACCCTGCCCGCGTCCGCGTTGTCGAGCCCCGAGACGACAGCAAGGAGCGTCGATTTGCCGCTTCCGCTCTCGCCCTCGATCACGAGAAATTCGCCTTCAGCCACGGTCAGAGAGATGTCGTTCAAAACCGCTATGTTTCGTCCGCCCGCGGTGTAGTTTTTGGAAATGCCGCGCGCTTCGAGAATGGTCTTTGTCACTTCGGCGTCACCTTTCTAAAGGAACCGATTGAGCTGTCAAAATGAGAGAGCGTTTCTCCGGCAAGCGGGCTTTCCGTATGCGAGAAATGAGCGCTGATCATCGCTTTCAGCCGTTCCGCGTCCTGCTCTGTCAGGTCTGCAAGTTTGACATAGGACTTATTCATGCGCGCCTCCAGCTCGTTGTTCTCGTCGAGGACGTAGAGCACGCCACCAGTCATGCCCGCGCCGACATTAAAGCCCGTGGGACCGAGCACCGCCACCGTTCCCCTGGTCATGTATTCGCAAAGGTGTTGTCCCGCGCCTTCGATTACCGCCAGCGCGCCGCTGTTCCGGATGCCGAACCGCTCGCCTGCCCTCCCGGAAGCGAAAAATTCGCCGCCCGTGGCGCCGTACAGGACCGTATTCCCGATGATGACCTGCTTATGCGGTTCCGCGATGCCATGGGGTCTTATGATGATCTTCCCTCCGTGCATTCCCTTTCCGACGTAATCGTTAGCTTCTCCTATCAGCATGAGCGTAAGGCCTTTATGATTAAATGCCCCGAAACTCTGGCCGGCCGAGCCCCTGAAGACAAGCGTAAGAGTATCAGGTGGAAGACCAGCTTCTCCGTACTGTTTTGCGATGTGATAATTAAGCCGGACCGGCACGCTTCGGTCGATGTTCCTGATGGCATACTCTTTTTTTGCCGGCATAGCTTTTTCAATAAAGGGGAGAAGCTCCGCGACGATTCTATCGTTTATGGTCGGCGCGGGATTGTCATTTCGCGGCAGTGAGCTTCGAAGCGGCGCGGCTTCCCCGGGAAAATCGAGAAAAGGCCGGAGCTCGATCCGCTTGGTTTCCGGGAAGTCTTTGTAGTCGATGATCGTGAGCAGGTCCGTCCTGCCGATCACCTCCGCCATGCTCCTTCGCTCCATCCGCGCCAGGATCTCCCGGACCTCCCGTGCAAGATTGCTGAACAGGGCCATGACCGACTCCACTTTTCCCTTATACCGGGCGCGCAAACGGGGGTCCTGCGTGGCAACGCCGGTGGGGCAGGTGTTAAGATGGCACTGCCGTGCCATGACGCAGCCCACGGCAATCATCGTCTCGGTGCCGAAGCCGTACTCTTCCGCGCCGAGCAAGGCCGCGATAATAACGTCCTTGCCCGTCTTGAGGCCGCCGTCCACGCGCACGCGGATCCGTTCCCGCAGGCCGTTGTCGATCAGCACGCGCTGCGTCTCCGCAAGGCCCAGTTCCCAATAACTGCCCACGTTCTTGATCGAGGTGAGCGGCGACGCGCCGGTGCCTCCTTCATTGCCGCTGAGCTGCACGATGTCCGCGTATGCCTTGGCAACGCCCGCGGCCACGGTCCCCACGCCCACTTCCGAGACGAGCTTGACGCAAACCTTTGCCTCGGGGTTCGCCTGCTTCAGGTCGTGGATGAGCTGGTTTAAATCTTCTATGGAATAGATGTCATGGTGGGGCGGCGGAGAGATGAGGATTGTGCCGGGTTTGCAGTACCTGAGGCCGGCGATATAGTCATCCACCTTGAGTCCGGGAAGGTGTCCGCCCTCGCCGGGCTTTGCGCCCTGCGCCACCTTGATCTCTATCTCTTTTGCCGAGGCCAGGTACCCGGGGGTCACGCCGAAACGGCCCGACGCCACCTGTTTGACGGCGCTGTTCTTTATGGTCCCGAACCGTTTCGGGTCTTCGCCCCCCTCGCCGCTGTTGCTGCGCATCCCGAGACGGTTGCAGGCTTCGGCAATCGTCTCATGGGCTTCAGGAGACAGCGCTCCCACCGACATGGCGCCCGAGACGAACCGTTTTACTATAGACGCTTCAGACTCGACTTCTTCGAGAGGCAGCGGGACGCCGGTCTTGTAGCCCAACAAATGCCGCACCCCCGTGGGCCGTGCTGCGACCAGCGACGAGAAGGCCGTGAAATCCGCCGACACTCCGCTCTTTATAAATTTAATCAAAGCCGAAAGCGCGGGCGTACCCCAGGTGTGCCATTCGCCTTCTTTTTTGTAGCGCAGATACCCGCCTGCGTCCAGCGCCGGGTCCGGCTTGTCGAACCCCTCTGCGTGGCGCTTCAGGAGGGACG
>JBGPUS010000107.1:0-6898 GCA_041491325.1 Nitrospirota bacterium
AGCTCGCTCGGGCACAAACGGAGCAGCGCCGCTCTCGGAGAACTCTTGCGGGATGAAAAATGGCAGGTCCGTAATGAAGCGGCGCGGGCGCTTATCCTGCTGGGAGAGGGCTCGTTGGATATTCTGCTTGATACGCTTACCAGCAAAGACCCATATGCGAGAGACAGCGTGTGCGAAGAGATCGAGAACACGAATTTTTCTTTATGGCTGATCGAACGGCTTGTGGAAGACGACGCGCTGATACGCGTGAAGTCCCGCCGGATACTGGAAACCATGCGCACCCACGGCTTCTCGACGCCTCTTCTGACGTATTGGGAACAGGGCGCCAGCAATGCCATTAAGCAGCGGGTAGGGGCGATCCTGAAGCTCCCGGTTGACGGATGATAAAATTACTCTCCTTGACTATTGTGGGGTTGAATTACTTTTTCGCGGTCTATTTCGGCATTGTGAATGCCGTGTACACGTTGCTCTTGCTCCTGGCTCTGCCGGTGGTTTTCAGGCACCTCAAACGGGTCAAGTATTCCGCCGTGCGCGAGTTTTACGATTCACCGGAGACCCCCCCGGTCGCAATCCTGATCCCGGTACATAATGAAGAAAACGTCGTTCTCCGAAGTATCCGGTCCGCCCTTGCCGCCGATTACCCCTTTTTTGAGGTGATCGTGATCAACGACGGTTCGAGTGACGGGACGCTCAAAAAAGTAATAGACGAATTCCGGCTCCGTAAGATCGACCGCGTCTACCGGAAATTTCTTGCGACGCAGCGCGTGAACGGTTTTTACTATAATCTGGACACGCCGCACCTGCTCGTGGTGGATAAGGAGCGCGGCGGCAAGTCCGATGCGTTGAACTGCGGAATCAACGTCTCCCGGTCCCCCTACTTCTGTTCCGTTGACGCGGATTCACTGCTCGAAAAAGACGCTCTGTTGCGGGTAATGACGCCTTTGCTCGAAAGCAGCGTGCCCGTCATCGCGACCGGCGGCGTGGTGCGGGTGCTCAACGGCATCCGTTTGCGTGATGAGAGCACCATACAGGAAATCGACCTCCCAAAAAACCCGCTCGTGCTTTTCCAGATCGTGGAGTACATACGGGGGTTCCTGTTTGGGCGCGTGGGATGGGATGTTCTGGACTCATTGCTCATTTTGTCCGGGACCTTTTCCCTTTTTTTTAAGGAAACGGTGGTGGATGTCGGCGGATTTAAAGTAGGAAACGTGTCGGAAGACATGGAGCTGGTCGTGCGGCTCCGCAAACATATGTTGAAAACAAGAAAGCCGTACCGGATAAACTTCGTGTCCGACCCGATCTGCTGGACAGAGGTCCCCAGCAGCTTGACCATGCTCGCGCGACAACGGAGGAGGTGGCATCTCGGGCTGATCCAGAGCATCAGCCAGAACCGGGAGATGTTCTTCAACCCCCGATTCGGGAGGATCGGCATGGTGGTAGTTCCCTACTATGTCCTGTTCGAAATCCTGGGCCCCCTGGCCGAAGTCCTGGCATATGCGTGTGTTTTGATTTCCTACGCCGCGGGACTCCTGAGTGTTCAATTTCTGGCGCTCTTTTTTACGCTGGCCTTATTTTACGGCGTATTTCTTTCGACGGCCGGCATCTTTCTCGAAGAACTGACCTTCAAGCGATATCCGAAGTGGAGGCATATGTTCAAGCTTCTTCTCTATGGAGTGCTCGAAAACTTCGGCTATCGACAGATGAATACCTTCTGGCGGTTCCAGGCCCTGATCCAATACCTGGCCGGCAACAGGGCGTGGGAGCATGTTGAGAACAAAGGCCGGAAGGCCGCTGCGGAGGTCCGAACGTCATGAATGATGTGCAACTCGGGTTGCTGGCGATTAAGAAGAAAGATTATCAGGAAGCCATCAACATTTTCAAGCGGGCGCTGGACGCCAAAAAAGAGAGCCGGGCCTTTCTCGGTTTCGGCACGGCACACTTGCATCTCGGCGATTTTCCGACGGCACGCTGGGCTTTTTCACAGGCCCTCGAACTGGACCCCGCAAATAAGGAAGCAGCAGAGCTCCTTGCCAAAGCCGTGGAAACGCGGCAGCCCAAGCCGGTCTCAATGCGAAAGTCCTTCTTCAGGACCGGCGACGGGTATCTTGAAGTCCATGACAAAGGCTGGAAGCGGTTTTACATTAAAGGCATAAACCTTGGACTCGGCATCCCCGGGTATTTTCCCGGGGAATTCGCGATAAAAAAAGGCACGTACCTGAAGTGGTTCCGGCAGATGGCGGAACTGGGGGTCAATACCGTCAGGATCTATACGATCCATCCGCCGGATTTTTATTGCGCGCTCCACGAATTTAATACGTCCGGAAAGCGTCTGTATCTCTTCCAGGGAATATGGACGGAACTTCCGGCGGGAAACAACTTTTTCGACGCCCGGTTTATGGACAGCCTCAAGCAAGAGATGCAAAATACCGTGGATGCCGTCTACGGAAATGCAAGCCTTCCGGAACAACCAGGCCATGCGCACGGAACGTATGAGTACGATGTCTCTCCCTACACGGCCGCGTTCATCGTGGGCAGGGAGTGGGAGAGCTGCTCGGTCAAGGAGTATAACGAACTGAACCGGAGAACCATAACCGATTATATCGGCGCTTTTCTGAGCATCCGGAGCGGCGCCCCCTTCGAGGTCTGGATCGCGCGAACGTGCGACTTTCTCCAGCACTACGAATATTCGCGATATCACGCATCACATCCCGTCACCACGGTCAACTGGCCCACGCTCGACCCGCTCACGCATCCCTCGGAAGCCACCTATGAGGACGAATACCGTTTGCAGGGAATCACCCCGCGCGGAACGGGAAGCGGCTGCGTCGACGTTCACATCGAGGACGTGGAAACCCTGGACCTGGCCAAGATCACCGCGCAAAAAGGCAATGGTTTCTTCGCGTTGTATCATGCGTATCCCTACTATCCGGATTTCATGAATCACGATTATCAAAAGGAGAAAAATACCTTTCGCGCGTATTTGAAGGCGTTGAAACAGCATCACGGAAAACAGCCGGTACTGATAGCCGAATTCGGCGTGCCCGCAAGCAGGGAGAGCGCCCACTGGCACCGGGACGGATGGAACCAGGGCGGCCACACCGATGTGAACCAGGGCGAGCTCAACGGACTGCTTATGCAATCCATTCACGACTCCGGCATGGCAGGAGGCATCCTCTTCAGCTGGTTTGACGAATGGTTCAAGAAAAACTGGCTTTTTCAGCCGTACGAGCTTCCCGCGGACCGCAAGCCGTTCTGGTTCAATGCGCAGGACCCGGAAGAAAATTACGGACTCCTTGCAACATACCCCGGCTACCCCGGAAAGGCGGCGCGCCTCGCCGGGCACAAAGAGGACTGGAACAATGCGCGCGTCCTGTATGAGAAACAGGATACGGCCCCTGTATTTCGATTTGACGATGGGCATGATGACGCGCGTATGCTCCTCCGTCTCGCGGCCCAGCACGATGAAGGCTTCCTGTATCTCCTTCTCGAAACCAAGGGACCAATTGATTTTACCAAGGCCCATTACCTGATCGGTCTTAGTATCGGCGCATCCGGTATTGGAGAACGGCTGTTTCCCTGCGAAACGAACCTGCAGAGTCCCGTTGGGCTGGACTTTGTAATTCACCTCGCGGGAAAAAGCAAAAGCCGGATACTGGCGGCGCAGTCCTATGACAAATATCTGAACGAGAAATCAGGGTTGGTCAGGCCTACGGACTCGAAGCAGGGCGCCTGGGTGATGATGATGAACCGGACAAACATCCGGAGAAGCAGCAAGGACGGCAAGAGGTTCTTTCCTTCCCACGTGTCGTTCATGAGCCGCTTGCAATTCGGGAGCCTTGAAGCGCATCGCCCGGACTATAATTCCCTCGCCGACTTCTATTATCGCGGCACGACCATCGAGCTTCGCATCCCCTGGGGGCTCATCAACGTTGCCGACCCCAGCTCAAAGACGGTTTTGTGGATGGAGGCTTCCGGCGAAACGAAAAAATCGAACGGGATCAGCCTGGTCGCGGTATCGTACAAGCCGGAGGATAGCGGGATTACCGCTCAGAGAACCGGAAATGCTTCCCGCGAGACGAGTACGCTTCCGGCAAAGTTCGACGCGGGGCAGGTCAAGACCTACACCTGGGAAGGGTGGGACACACCGATCTTTCACTCGTATCTCAAGGAAAGCTATTACCGCTACCAAAAAAGCCTTCGTACGATACCGGAGAAGCCATGAACCTGACAAGAAGAGCGTTCATGAAAATCGGCGGCGCTGCCGCCCTGTCGCTATCATTCGGCGGACCCGCAACAGCGGGCAGTATCGCCGTACCCGTGCTCTTGTATCACGACCTTTCCCACGAACAAAGCGCGCAGGATACCGTGGCTCCGTCCCTGTTTGCGGCCCAGATGGAGTGGTTGTACAACGCAGGGTATAGCGCGAGTTCCTTCAGCGAGGTTGCTTCTCTCAACGCGGAGCGCGCGAAGAAATCGATAATCATAACGTTTGACGGCGGATACGCCTCGTTCATGGACTACGCGTACCCCCTTTTGTCGGAATACCGGTTCAAGTCAACCATCAACATCATCGGTAATGCCGTGGGAGGGTTTGTGAGCGGCAACGATCCGCGATTGAGCTGGGACGAGTGCCGTCTCCTCCTGGGAAGCGGCATGGTGGAGCTTGGTTGTCAAATTTCACACTTCCGGTCCGGCGCGGCTGCGGCGTTCAATGAGAAGCTTGCGCGGGACCTTTCCCATTTTCAGATAGTATATACCGAGGAACTCGGCAGGCCCGCGAACATCCTGGCGTGGCCCTCCGTCATATACGATCGCGAAAGCATCAATATCGCGATGCACGCAGGGTTTCAGTTTATTCTTAATTCCGAAAACCGACATTTTGATATTAACGGAGACCCCCTTACGATCCAGCGGTTGCCGATCAGCAATGACCTTGACCTTTTCCGTTTCCGGAAAAGCGTCGCGAGGTGGGCATGAGCGCGCGTATTGTTTTGATCATAAGTGTTCTGCTCAGCGTTTGTTTTCTGCCGGGCGCGGCATCTTCAACGGAGAGCGGGGGCGCGGGGAATATCGCGTTTTACGAAAAGGCCATCCGCGAGGCAAACAACAAAAAAGAAGAAGCGTTGCTCAGGAAGAAGCTGGGTGATTTTTACGTTTCGCGGGATGATTATAAAAAAGCCGCGGATGAATTCATGAAAGCGCTGTCCGTAAGCCCTTCGCCGTTCACCGAGACGGAGCGGCTTCAGATGGCAACCGCGCTTTCCCTGGCGGACCGTCTTGACGACGCGGCACGGGAACTCCGGCTGATTCTCGCCGAAAATCAAACGAATCGGGCGGCCCGCATCCAGCTCGCGAAGGTCCTGTCATGGTCCGATAAACTGGATGAGGCCGAGGCGGAAGCGGATGTTGTGCTGAACGTGGATCCCGATAATAAAAAAACGCTGGTCATCAAAGCGAACGCGCTGAGATGGAAAGGCAAGGCAACGGCGTCTTTGCCAATCTACGAAAAAGCCCTCGCCGGAGGCGAAAGCTTCGAGGCCCGACTCGGTCTCGCGTCCGCGTATATCGATACAGGGGACAAGGCTTCCGCGCAAAAAAACGGCGTCCTGCTGAAGCCGCTTTATGCTTATCAGGAACGAGAGCTGAAAAAGTTTCAGGACTCACTCTGTGCGCTGAGGCCGGACCAGCCGGGCGTTCAGTTCGATTATTATGATGATTCCGACGACAACAGGGTAAAACAGTACGCGCTTTTCTTCCGAACCTGGTTGGATGACTGGGAATCTGAACTACGGTATCGTCATATCGACGCTGTGGACCCGGCAAGAAAGGAAAAAGCCGAGGATATATCCGCCAAGGTGTACACACGCAGGGGGGCTCTCGGCGCGGGTGCGGGCCTGGGATTTATCCGGGCGGACAACAGCGGCGGAACAGACCTGACCGGTCATATCAAAGCGGATCTGGAATTGGGCTGGGGCGCCGTGGGCGTGAGCGCGGCAAGGGACATGCTCACGGACACGGCCCTGCTGATTGAAAATAGAGTAGCCCGGTCGAGCGAAACGCTTTCCCTCTCCCAGCGGCCGCTCAAGCGCATATCGTTCTCCGAGAGCTATATTCATACCGAATACTCCGATGGCAACGGGGCCGAGGATGCCCGCCTTGGGGTTCGATACACTGTGGTGCCGGGCAATCCGAAAATAGAAGCAGGGTATCGATACCGGTACTGGGATTTCCGGCGGCAGAGCGGGGGCGGGTATTTTGATCCCAAGGGGTTCACGGTGAATCAAGCTTTTCTTTCTCTCTATATGGAACAGCGGGGATTTCATTTCTTTGTGGAACCGTACGCGGGCTATCAATCATTTACCCGATATGAAGAAAGAAGCAGCGGGAACATAGCCGGAGCGTCAGCTTCCGCGGGCTGGAACTCTAAGCGATGCACGTCCTTCGAGATAAACGCGGAAGGCGGGAATTACGCAGGGGCTACAGCGGCAGGGTTTAAATACCACCAGATTGGATTCAAGTTCAGTCTCTTTATGTAAAGCGGAGAAGCATGCGTCAGGGTCGCACAGAACATACAGGATATGTTGATGCCCATGTGCACATCAAAAATGAGAAGGCGCTTGCCTGCATAGCTTCCGCGGGCATTGCGGCGGTGAGGGACGCCGGAACAAAAGAGGGCGCAGGGCTTGGCGTTGGACGTGATAGGCAGGGCCATCCGATGGTCGTGACCGCCGGATGGGCGCTCTCCAAGAAGGGCGGATACGGTTCGCATTTCGGCGCGCCAATCGAGACCCGGCAGGAGCTGCGTTCGGAAATTCTTGAACTTAAACGCAGGGGAGCTGATATAATAAAGGCCATGGCCTCCGGCGTGGTAAGCCTCAAGAAACCGGATACCGTTACT
>JBGPUS010000108.1:0-6834 GCA_041491325.1 Nitrospirota bacterium
CTCAAGCAGACCGGCAATAATAAGACACGAGCCGCCGAGATCCTCCAGGTGAGCTACAAGACGCTGCTTACCAAGATCAAGGAATACCGGTTGGAGGAGTAGGGTAATGAACGAAAGTTCGCAGTACGGAGTTCATAGTTCGTAGTAAGATCGATCAATAAGCATTTCTCAACATGAGCATTATCATGAAGAAAAATATTTATGACTTCAAACAAGAAATAGAAAAGCTCGTCCAGCGGATGAAGAGTGAACAAGAAGTCGAGTCTTTGACGTGTACGGGAGTGTCGCCATGAGCAGCATTACCCAGGTGATCGCCATGATTAAGCAATTGGAGGAGACCGGCGTCGTCGAACGTTATGCAATCGGTGGAGCGGTCGGCGCCACGTTCTATATAGAGCCGGTGGCAACGCTTGATGTCGATATTTTTGTAGCGTTCCGGCAGGAGGCCGGCAGCCGCCTGCTGAGCCTGCAGCCGATCTTCGATTATCTTACCGCCCGGGGAGGCGTTGTCGAAGGCGAGTATATTGTCATCGCCGGATGGCCCGTGCAGTTTCTTCCGCCCACAAGCCCCTTGGTTGAAGAGGCATTGGCCGACGCTGTCACGGTAAAGGTGAGCGCAATGCCCGCGCGGGTGTTCACCGCCGAACACCTCGCAGCCATCGCGCTCCAGACAGGCAGGCCCAAGGACAAGGCTCGCCTGCTCCAGTTTCTCGAATCCGGAGATCTCGATGCCGAGCGTTTCCAATCCATTCTTGTCCGGCACGGCCTCCGTGCCCAATGGCAGGTGTTCGAACGAACATTTTTGTCAGGTGCACAATGACCTTCGACCTCAAACGCATGCTTGAAAGTAAAATTGCGCTGCGCCGGAAACTCGCGGATCGACCTCTGACGGAAAAACTGGACATGCTTGACTCGCTGCGGGAACGCACGCTCGCCGTGCGCGAAGCAGGGGAAGCCATGCGCCATTCCGTGGTACGTGAGACTCCGGCGAAGTACCGGACCGAACATGATAAGAAGAAACATCCAAAAAACTGATTCACGAGTACGTCACAGCGCGGCGGAGGATCAATCCTGTTTTAAAGGAATAGGCAACAACAAAATCCGCGCCGCCGAGATTCTTCAGGTTAGTTATAAGACGCTGCTGACGAAGATCAAGGAATACCGGTTGGAGGAGTAGGGTACGAGCAAGTTCGTAGTTAGGAGTTCATAGTTCGGAGTAAAAACGACCATCATCATGGAAAAAATCCCGTCTGACATTAAAAAAGAAATCGAAACACTCGTCAAAGAAATCAACGAGCACAATTATCGCTACTATGTTCTCGATGCTCCGGTTGTCTCCGATGCGGAGTATGACAAGCTCTTCAGACAACTGAAAAACCTTGAGGAGGAGTACAACTACGTCCTTCCCGGTTCACCTACCCAGCGTGTGGGCGCGCCGCCGCTCGACAAATTTGAAAAAGTAAAACACACCGAGCCCATGCTGTCGCTGGACAACGCCTTTTCGTACGACGAGGCACGGGAGTTCGACCAGCGCGCGAAGCGGTTCCTCAAGTTTGATGAGGAAATCGAATACACGGTCGAGCCGAAGTACGACGGCCTTGCCATGGAGCTTAGCTACAAGAAGGGGCTTCTGGTGCGCGCTTCTACACGAGGCGACGGATACGAAGGCGAAGACGTTACGACGAATATCAAGACTATCAAAGCCATTCCGCTCAAGATTGAGGGCGTTCACGTCCCGGACGAGATCGACATCCGCGGAGAAGTTTTTATAGATATCGACGAATTTGAGAAATTGAATAAAGAACGGGAACAGAACGAAGAACCGGTGTTTGCCAATCCGCGAAATGCAGCGGCAGGGTCTATCCGGCAACTCGATTCATCGATCACGGAGAAACGCAAGCTTCATATGGCCTGCTACGGCGTCGGCGCCATGAAAGGAATTGACTTCAAGAGTCAGAAAGATTTAATTGATTGGCTCACGCAAGCGCATTTCCCGGTGCCGTTTGTGCTCGATAGTGTAACGGGGATTGAGAAAGTCATTGATTCCATCAAAAAGATAGAAGAACAGAGACCGCAGTTCCCTTTCGAGACAGACGGCGCAGTCATCAAGGTGAACGACTTCGCCCTCCAGAAACAGCTTGGCTTCAAGACCCGTGAACCGCGCTGGGCCATTGCATACAAGTTTCCCGCACATCAGGGCACAACAATAGTAGAGAATATTATCACTGGTGTAGGTCGGACCGGAGCAATCACCCCAGTTGCAATCCTCAAACCGGTTCGGATCGGCGGGGTCATGGTTTCTCGCTCTACGCTGCACAACTGGGACGAGATCGAACGCAAAGACATCCGCATGCATGATACCGTGCTCGTAGAGCGTGCCGGGGACGTGATACCGCATGTGGTGATGGTCATCAAAGAAAAGCGAATGGGCCAGGAGGTCAAATCGCTTCCACCTGAAACCTGTCCCGCGTGCGGATCGAACGTGGTCAAAGAAGAAGGCGAGGTCGCATATCGGTGTATCAATCTCAACTGCGAAGCCCAGGTGCTGGAGCGGATCATGCATTATGCTTCGCGCGGGGCAATGGACATCGAAGGACTGGGCGAGAAGAATGTAGAGCTTCTGTATAAACAAGGGCTCATCAGGCATTTTGTCGATCTCTACAAATTGAAGTATGATCAGCTCGTTGATCTTCCCCGATTCGCCGAGAAGTCTGCGCAGAACCTGATCGACGCAATCGAGAAAAGCAAGAAGACAACTCTGTCACGGTTTCTTTTTGCTCTCGGCATTTTGCATGTGGGTGAATTTGCCGCTAAACAACTGGCAAAGAACTTTGAAAAGCTTCAAGACCTCTATCACGTTAAGCCCGAGCGGCTCATTGAGATCAAACAGATGGGCGATAAACTGGCGACATCCATTTCCGGGTTTTTCCAGGAGAAGGAAAACCTGCATACGTTCGATGCCCTGAAAAAGCTGGGCCTGAACCTATCGAATCCGGATTATGACGCAGGCACGATAAAGGAAAGAGGACTGCTCGACGGCCTCATCTTTGTTGTTACAGGAACGCTTTCAAAACCCCGCAATGAGATCGAGGAATTGATCGAACGTCTCGGCGGCCGTGCTGTTGGATCCGTGTCGAAGAAAACGAGTTATGTGCTGGCAGGCGAAGAACCGGGAGAAAAAAAGATTAATAAAGCAAAAGAACTGGGTGTGAAGGTGATAACGGAGAAAGAGTTTGAAAAAATGGTGAGAGGCGCCTGATGAGAATCGGTTTTCACGTCTCTATATCAGGCGGCTTCTCCCTCGCAGTTCAGCGGGCCTACGAACTCGGCTGCACCTGCATGCAGATATTTAGCCGCAATCCCCGTGGCTGGACCGTGAAGCCGCTTGATAAAAACGACATCACCAAATTCAAGGAGCTTCGTAAAAAGTGGGACATAGCTCCGGTCTTTGTTCATACCAACTACTTGATTAATCTCGCAACATCAAGACCCGAGCTGTATGCACGATCTATTGAACAGTTTGTGATCGACCTGGAACGCACAGAGCATCTCGGCGCTGAATATCTGGTGACACATCTCGGCTCGGCGAGCAGCCAGGACGCTGAATGGATGATTGAGCGGGTATCAGCTGCCCTGAACATGGCTATGAAGCTTCATCCACCGAAAGCAATGATTCTGCTTGAGAACACCGCGGGTGAAAAGGGAGACGTGGGGTATACGTTAGAGCAGGTGCAGGAAGTCATTTCCCGGCTCGATGATTCCTCACACATCGGAATCTGTTATGACACGTGCCATGGTTTTGCCGCCGGCTATGATATCAGATCGCAGCAGGCTGTCGATGCTCTTGCAAAAAAAATGGATTCGACTGTGGGTCTGGATCGCTTGAAAGGCATGCACCTGAACGATTGCCTGCGAGATTTCAATTCTCGTGTGGACCGGCACTGGCATATCGGCGAGGGGAAGATCGGCCTCGATGGCTTTAAGGCTTTGCTCAATCATCCTGCGTTCAAGGACGTTCCGAAGATCATGGAAACGCCGAAGGAAACGGAAGAGGACGATCCGAGGAATATGAAGGCGGTAAGGTCGTTGGTAAAGTAAGTGCGTTTCGTTGAGGGAGGGGCAATCTATGCGAAAGATCAACTTTGACGGGATAATTCACAGAAGCGTTTTGCTCGCGTGCTTGTCTCTGTTTATTGTCTTGCAGGCCCCTGTTGTAGTACAGGCAGACACAAAAATCGAAACGGATAAGCTCGTTACTATACTTGATAAAGAGTGCGTCAACCTTAAAAAAGACAAGCTAAAAAGCCTTCTTCTTGCCAAATTCTCTTCGGACCTCGAAAAAGGCCTCTCGCCTGAACTGCTCAAAATCATAGAGGGCGTGATCAAAAGAACGGACTTTGACAATATCTCCGAGAACAAGACCGCGGAAATCGTCGGCCTCGTATATGAGTCGTTCAGGAAAGGCGCACCCCTGGAATATCTCGACCAGATATTCGACGTGGCTTACGCAAAAACCATCAGCATCGATAGCCTGACCGCGGCAGCCAAGGCCCTGAAAGACTTTCATCACTCCGATGTCCCCCAGGACGTTGTTGAAGAATTCGTGTATCGTTCGCTGGAAGACGGCTGGGACCCGGCGTCCATGCCCGCGCTTGCGCGGGGTTTGATTTACGGCGTGGAGCGTGGGCTGACCCCCCAGAAAGTCGCCATGATCATCATGCTCGATATCAATAATGGTGAACTATCGCGAAAAAGTCCCGAACAACTCGTGCTGGATTCGATCTCGCTTGTGCGCTCGCATGAGCCGAAAAAATGGAAGGCCATGAAACACGCGGAGACGGAACTTGAAAAGCAACGGAGGGACCGGGTCCGTGAAGGGAACAGGCAAAAACAACTGTTTGATATGGGGCAGAGCATCACAACGTATACAAGGACCGGACGGCTTGATGTGGAAAAGCTCAACCTTTCTGTTGACCAATACATAGGCGTTCCGTACCGGTACGGAGGCGATTCGGAAATCGGCATTGACTGCTCCGCGTTTACAAGGCGGGTCTACCGCTTTCAGAATGTCGAACTTCCGCGAAGCAGTCTGGAACAATCATTTGTGGGGTTCGTTGTGAACGAGCCGGTTATGCGGCCCGGCGATCTGGTGTTCTTCGACGCCTCGATCACCGGCAGGATCTCCCATGTCGGCGTTTACCTCGGCAACGGAGTCTTTGCCCATGCGAGCAGCAGCAACGGCGTGACCAAAAGCAGCATTCGTGAAAAGTACTATATGCAAAGGTTCGTCAAAGCGAAGCGAATTTTTGCATTGTAAACGGGAGAAGTATCTTCTGCCTTGAATTCCCTTCTGGATTTTTTTGTCTTCCTCTGGTATAGTACCGGGAACATTACGCGAAAAGACAGTAAAAAACCTCCGCCATGAAAGCAGCATTGATAAGCGATAAAAAGATCACAACGAGACGGTATAACGCCTTCGGTCCCTATATGAAAGGCCTGTACCACTCTCCGGTCTACAAAGTGAACGTAGACGCGGGGTTCACCTGCCCCAACCGCGACGGCACGAAAGCCGTGGGAGGGTGCATTTACTGCAACAACGACAGCTTCAGACCCGAGGCCTGTACCAGCGCTTTGTCGGTCCGCGAACAGGTCAAGGCGGGCATTCCCTATCTTCGCTCCCGCTACGGCGCGGAACAGTTCATTGTCTATTTCCAGCCCTACTCGAACACCTACGCGTCCGTTGATATTCTCGAGCGGCTCTACCGCGAGGCCCTGGACCATCCCGGCGTGGTGGGGCTTGCCGTCGGCACGAGGCCGGACTGCATCGACGAAGACAAGATCGCGCTGCTCGAAACGCTGGCCAGGGACCACTTCATCCTGGTCGAGTACGGACTCCAGTCGATTTACGATAAGACGCTTACATACATCAACCGGGGACACGATTACACTTGTTTTAAAGATGCTCTCGCCCTGACCGTGGGAAGAGGCATCCGGACCGGAGCGCACCTCATCCTCGGGTTTCCGACCGAGACCCGGGATGAAATGCTCGGCATGGCGGACGAGCTTTCGCGCCTGCCGATCGAGTTCCTCAAGATACATCAACTGCAGATCGTGAAGCACACGACTTTGGCGGACCTCTACGCAGCGGAGCCGTTTCCGACCTTCGGGTATCAGGAATGGATCGGGTTGCTTGCGGACTTCCTGGAACGACTTGCTCCTCGGATCATTATACAAAGGCTGTTTGCCGCTGCGCCGGATGATATCTTGGTGGCCCCTGTCTGGAACAAGACCCGCAGCGAACTCTTACGCGATCTCGATGCTTACCTCGCGGCGAGTGGGAGCTTCCAGGGGAAAACGTGCATTCAGCGCGAATTGTAAATTGCAATTTTACGTTACGAACTCACTAAAGGTGACGCTATGATAGATCTCCATACCCATTCTCTGTTCAGCGACGGCGTGCTCGTGCCGTCGGAGCTTGTGCGTCGCGCAGTGGTCAAGGGCTACGAAATCATCGCTATCACGGACCACGGCGACGCATCGAATATCGATTTTATCATTCCCCGGATAGCGGCGGCCTGCAAAGAGCTCAACCGCCGCTGGAAGATCAAGGCGCTTCCGGGCATCGAACTCACGCACATCCCTCCGGAAACGTTCGGAGAACTCACCGAACGCGCGCGCTCTCTCGGCGCGGTGATCGTTGTCGCGCACGGCGAGAGCCTGGTCGAACCCGTGCACCCGGGCACGAACCGGGCAGCCATCGAGGCGCGGGTCGACATTCTGGCGCACCCCGGCATCTTGACGCGGGAAGAGGCCGAACTCGCGGTCAAGAACGGC
>JBGPUS010000109.1:0-6830 GCA_041491325.1 Nitrospirota bacterium
ATTCTGAAACAGATTTTCCACACCGGCATCGTCACCGAGCCGCTCCCTCCCATCACCGATCCGGAACTTGAGAAGATCGGATCGAAATTAGAAGAGGCCATCAAGCGACGGTTCAGAGGAAGCCTCGCTATTCGCCAGGTTGACGCGGGCTCGTGCAATGCGTGCGAGCTTGAGATCCACGCGATCAACAACGTGTTCTACAATTGTGAGCGCTTCGGTATTCATTTCACGGCTTCTCCGCGGTTCGCCGATATGCTGCTGGTCACGGGGCCGGTATCGCACAACATGGAAATCGCCCTCAAGCGGACTTACAACGTCACCCCTACGCCGAAGCTTGTTGTGGCCGTGGGAGACTGCGGTTGCACGGGCGGAATTTTCGGAGAGAGTTACGCGTCCCTGGGCGGCATCGACAAGGTTATTCCCGTGGACGCTTACATCCCCGGGTGCCCCCCGACTCCCACTGCCTTGCTCCAGGGCATTCTGAAGGCCGTCGGGGGGTAGGACTCATAGTGTCATGCTATAATAAAATTATGAGGTGTCGTCATGAAAAATAAAACAACGCTTTCCTTGTTCGTCGCCATCCTGTTCTCGGCTCTTGTGATACTTTTTCCTATGAAAGGCCGGGCGGGGTTACCTGCTCCGCCTTTGCCCCCCCTTGTGGTGCCTGCTCCGCCTCCGGTAGTGCTGATACCGGGAACCTATGTCTATTTCCCTCCTGATGTCGATGGCGATCTCCTGTTCTACCAGGGGTATTGGTATCGTCCCTTCGGCGGCCGATGGTATCGAGCATACCATTACAACGGGCCGTGGGGATTTATTTCTATGGGGAGAGTGCCCCGGGTGCTGATCAATCTCCCTCCCGGTTATCGGAACGCGCCTCCGGGCCATCAGCGTATTCCTCACGGACAGCTTAAAAAGAATTGGAGGACCTGGGAGCGGGAAAAACATTGGGACCGGCCCGCCAAACGAGGACGACACGAAGGCCGCGTTATGGGTGAGCACGAATCCTCACCCAGGGGACACGGCGGTGGCCATGGGAAAGGTCATGGTGATTGAGGCCGTCCGTGCCTGCTTTTCATTTGACAGTGCAGGGGGAGGGCGGGTATAATGGGGCACCATACGAAAACGGGAGGTCGTCACGATGTTTGAAGGTCTTTTTCAGCCAATGCATTTGATACTTATCTTGGTGATCGTATTAACTATCTTCGGACCGGGCAAGCTGCCGGAACTCGGCGAAGGACTCGGGAAAAGCATCAAGGCGTTCAAAAAAGCGATCAAAGACGAGCAACAGGCCGTGTCTTTAGATCAGAATCTGGAAAAAAAAGCATAACCTCCCTGTGTGTTTTTCCCGGAGGACTTGTAACAGTGGCATAGTGTAGGCATGCGCGTTTTCGGCCCGTGCCTTTTTTTACGTTCTTACGCTGAAAAGCGCACCGCCCTTGAAAGGGAAAACCATTCCATCGCCGCATGCGGCCGGCCTTTCTCACTATGTCTGACAAGATATCCAACTTGAAAAACGTTTCTGAATCCCTCAAAGGAATCCTTCATT
The DNA here is from genome assembly GCA_041491325.1 of Nitrospirota bacterium. Taxonomy (GTDB): domain Bacteria; phylum Nitrospirota; class UBA9217; order UBA9217; family UBA9217; genus JBAZLV01. The sequence continues at coordinate 1,550 of JBGPUS010000109.1, forward strand.
CACTCGGCCTGGTGTTCGGGGACATCGGCACGAGCCCCATCTACACGCTGACGGTCATTTTCCTCCTGCCGACCATGGTGCGCACGGAGGACAGCATCATCGGCGTGCTTTCGCTCATCATCTGGACGCTCATCGTGCTCGTTACCGTGCAGTATGCCTGGCTGGCGACGAGTCTCAGTAAACGCGGCGAAGGCGGGACCATCGTGCTGCGGGAGCTTTTGGCGCCGTTGCTCAAATCGGGACGTCAGACCGCGGTCATCACGCTGCTCTCGTTCCTCGGCATTTCGCTCATCATCGGCGACGGGGTCATTACGCCGGCCATAAGCATCCTCTCGGCCGTGGAAGGCATACTCCTCATCAAGGGATTCGAGGGCCTGGGCCAGAACTGGCTCATCCTGATCGCCGGCAGCATTGCCGTGCTGCTCTTCTCCATTCAGAAAAAAGGCACCGAGCGGATAGCGGGCGCTTTCGGCCCGTTGATGATCCTGTGGTTCACCGCTCTCTCGGTTTCCGGCGCGATCTCGATCAACGAGGTGCCGTCCGTGCTGAAAGCCGTGAACCCGCTCTACGCCGTCAAGTTCCTGCTCGAAAGCGGCGTCGCCGGCTTTCTCGTGCTCGCCGAGGTGACCCTCTGCGCCACGGGCGGAGAAGCGCTCTATGCCGACATGGGACACCTTGGCCGCGTGCCGATCGTGCGGGCCTGGCACGCCGTATTCATCGCCCTGGTGCTCAACTATCTCGGCCAGGGGGCCTATCTCATCCGGCACCCAGAGGCCAATAACGTTTTGTTCGAAATGGTCTTCCATCAATCGCAGTTTCTGTACATCCCGTTTCTCGTCTTGAGCATCATCGCCACGATCATAGCCTCGCAGGCCATGATCAGCGGCATGTTTTCGATCATCTACCAGGGCATCACCACCCGCATCCTGCCCATGTTCAAGGTGAATTACACCTCCGAGCAGCGCCACTCCCAAATTTATATCGGGTTCGTGAACTGGTTCCTTTTGATCGCCGTTTTATTCATCATGATGGAATTCCGCGAATCCAGCAAGCTCGCCTATGCCTACGGTCTGGCCGTCACCGGGACCATGACCCTCACCGGCATCTTTATGACCTGGATTTTCTATCTCACGAGGAAATTCGCCCGCGCCGCTCTTTCCGTCTTCGTAACCATGGCCTCCCTCACGTTCTTCCTGGCGAACACGACCAAAATTCCGCACGGAGGGTACTGGTCGATCATCATCGCCGCCATTCCGTTCCTGATCATCATGATCTACCGGACGGGACAACGGAGGCTTTACAACGCGCTCCAGCCGCTGCCCATCGACGTCTTCCTGCTGAGCTATGGCCAGATTTACAAGAGCATGAACAAGATCAAGGGCACGGCGCTCTTCTTTTCCCGGGACGCCAGGGAAGTCCCGCCCTATATCGTCCATACCATGTTTAAGAACAACATCATCTACGAGGACAACATCATCGTCTCGATCGTGAAGCGCGAGGACCCGTTCGGGGTCACTGGTTTCTTCAAGGAAGAGCTCGGTCCCGGACTTCGGGTCTTTGTGATCCAGATGGGGTATATGGAAGTGCCGGACGTGGAGGAAATCCTGCGCGAAGCGGGAATCCAGGAAAAGACGATCTTCTACGGCGTTGAGGACATTTTACCGAGCAACTTCATCTGGGCGGTGTTTTCGTTCATCAAGCGGCTTACGCCGAATATCGTGCAGTTCTACGAGCTGCCCTACAATAAACTGCACGGCGTCGTGACGCGGGTGGAGTTGTAAACGGAGCACGCCCACTCCTGCCTTCTGAAATCTTCAACAAAAAGAGACCACCTGCTCGTTTCCCAACTTTCCCTTGCAATTCCCCTGAATTTATAATATGTTTGCTCTTGAGAGACCTTCCTTTTTCGAAGAGTGGATATCTTCGAAAGGAATCCGATTGAGGGAACGCATGAGCAGCGAGACAATTGTTAAAACAGTGCTGAGCTGTTATCCTGAGGTGGAGGCAATCTACCTTTTCGGGTCCTACCTGACGCCGGACCAGCAACCGGACAGCGACGTTGACGTTGCCGTTCTCTTGCCTCATAAAAAAGCCAAGTTTGTGAAAAATCTTGTCATGAGCGATTGCCGGAACGCGCTCGAAACTGTTTTGAAAAGAACGGTGGACCTTATCAATCTGCGGACGGTAAATACCGTTTTTCAGAACGAAATCATACAGCACGGCAGAATAATCTATCAGCAAAACGAATACGCCATCGATGAATTTGAGATGCTGGTTATGTCTTTTTATCAGAAGTTGAACGAGGAACGGGCGGGTATACTGGAAGATATATTGGCAAGCGGGAGAATCCTGAAATGATGGACGTGGTTTTGAATAAAAAAGAGAGCATCGAGCGCTGCGTACGCCAAATACGTCTCTACTATGCCATGCCTTCCGAGCTGCCTTTTGAAAAAGACTACCTGAAGCAGGACGCCATCGCCGCGAATCTTCAACGAGCCGCGAAACAGGTGCTTGACCTCGCAAATCATGTCATCAGAAAAGGAAAGCTCGGCTTGCCGAAGGAAAGCAAGGAAAATTTTGAAATACTCGCCGGGGCCAGGGTTATTCCCCAGGAGCTTGCGAATAAACTAAAAGGGATGGTCGGATTTCGCAATATCATGGTTCATCAGTATCGGGAGCTGGATTTGAAAATCATGAAGGATGTCATTGAGCACCATCTCGATGACCTGATCACCTTGACAAATCATGTCATGGAGTTTGTTCGTGGCCATTCATCGTGATTTTTCGACGTTGCCTTGCGGCCTCTGAATGCGTTTTAAACGGCAAGTACGAGTTAAGATGGGTAGGCTCGGATTACTTTGGGAATGCACTAAAAACATCAACGTTATATATAGGCAGAGCATGAGGTGAGATTGCCCCCTGCGGGGGCAGCGACCACCGGACGTTATCCAGTCACGATTATGAGGTAACCCATGTACCCGTATGACTTCACACCGGCTCTTGGTGGTCTCAACCCAGAAGAGGTGTTCGTGGTAATGCCCTTTGAGTCTAAATACGACCAAGTATTTACTGACTTGATAGAGTCGGCAGTGGCCTCCTCCGCCAAGAACATGAATCGCGTGATTAAAGCATATCGTACGAAGGGCGACCTACGTACAACTTCTGGATGGATTGAGGTTATGGAGCATCTGTACACAGCTCAGGTTGTCCTTGGCGTTCTCACAAAGCGCGTGAATTCGAACGTTCAATACGAGCTAGGGATTGCGCACGCCACGCAGCCTATCCGGCGCCAAGTACTCATCGCAGAAGGGAACTTTAAGCCAGCGTTCGACACGAAAGACCTGATTTTCATGAAATACTCCCCAAGTGCGCTCAATAATTCCATCGGTGAACTTGCGGAGCGTATACAGACAGCACTTCAGGAGTGGGATGTCGAGCAAGAGGCCATCGTACGCCACGCGATCGCGAAGATCACTCCGTTTGAATTCGAAATCGTTATGCAGTGGGCATCTTTTAAGAACTTCGCTGTTGGGACAAGTGGAAGTGGGCCTGTAGACTACGAAAAAAACGTCGCACAGGTTCACGGGAGCGACGAGAGATACATGCAAGGAGTATTTCTGAGACACTGTGATGCTATCGGGCGACTTCAGCGCAGTGGCCTGCTTGGTTTGAACACACATGCTGATCCGCCAAACATTGAATTTTCTTATTACTGGACCGACCTGGGCAATCTTGTTCTTCTTAAATTTCGGTTGATTGATCAAGCCGAGAGGCTACGCAGGTTTAAAAGTATGCCAATGCACCTCCGCCGAGTGTCCTGATACAACTGGCATCAGTCGTTAGGTCTGATAGAGCAAAGTTACACCCAAAAACAATGATCTCAACCACGTAGAGAGGGGCGCTGCGAAACCGGTCGAGACGGACTTGCCCCCTGCGGAGGTAGCCGCTGACCGGGGCGTTGAACTTAAAAAATGATTAATAAACCTATAATATTTATCGGGTTCTCTGTCGAAGGGCTATCAATCGCTTATGGGATTCAAGCGAATCTTGATCATGATGCTTTTTGTCAAGTCTCTCGCTGAAATTGCTAGAGAACTACCGAGCCCGCTTGAATAGACCGTTGGTAGGTCGGCTAGAACGAAATGCAACCCGCCGATGATTCTAACGATGCCGGTCAACAGCGTTGCGCCAGAAGGTTGCGCGAGGCCCGCGTTAGTCATGAGTTGAATGGTTCAGGAGATAGACATAGTTGGGAAACTTCTATCAAAACATTATTCTTTTTATTGTGGCAAGCTTAGTCTTTGCCTTCGGACTAATATTTGCCCTCCGCCGGTTCAGTAAAATCAATATCAAAACAAGAGTGAAGACAGCGTCACTTCTATGCCTAGCCGGGATCTCATCGTTGGCCTTTATAGATACTGATTTAAAATCATTTGCTAAAATCATAGCTTACTCAATTCCGTTAGCGATTGTATTGTCTATTCTTGCCTGGATTAACAAGGATAGATTGAACAAGGCATCAAAAGGTATTGTTGCTCTCACCGTGGCAGCAGGCTTGTTTTTTTGGAGATGGGTTCATTCGTTGTCTTCAGCACTAGATTATTGCTTGGGATTTGCTGTCTGTTTTACAGGTGTGTTCCTTGCTTTCTTCTTAGACGGAAAATATCTGAGGGTTGATCGGAACAACTGAAAGAATATGCCAATGAGATCAGCAATGGAAATCGTACCCTGGAAATGTCACATCTGCCAATCGGCGTTCGATACATCGCGAGGCGGTATATGCTCAAGATGTAACAAAGCAACTTGTCGCAAACATCTCAAACAAATCGGAAAGACAATGAAGGTCGAAACACGATGGGTTTGTGCTGACTGCATATCAAACGAAGAGAAATCAAAGAACAAATGACATTAAGGGTTTCTAACGAAAACGCCCGAGATGGTCGCTGAAAACCGCGTCCCTCAGCGTTGCGTTTCTCCTACTATTGCACGTGGCTATAACGGCAGCTTCTTCGTTTCCTCGATCACGTGACCGGCTTCGGTCCCGCTCAGGACCTGGAGCCGGTCGCCGAACTTCTCAAGCCGCTTGTCCGCCTCGTCGTATTTGCCCTTCGCGTTCGTCAAGTGCCTTCCCACCAGCGCGAAGTCTTCCTGGAATTTTCTGAAGTCCCCTGACAGCCGCGCGAGGTTTTTCAATATTTCCTGAGCTTGCTCCTCGATGTGCAGGCCCTTGAGCCCGAGCAGGATGGTCTGGAGGTAGGCGTAGAAGCTGTTCGGCGAGACG
>JBGPUS010000110.1:0-6825 GCA_041491325.1 Nitrospirota bacterium
CCGCAGTCTTTGAGCTGGACCTCAAGCTCGTGCTCATGATACAGAGGGTTCGTGGCCACGACAATGGCGCCCGTCTTGAGCGCCCCGTAGTAGGCGATGACCATTTGAGGGATATTGGGGAGCATAAGCGCAACCCGGTCTACCTTTTTTACCCCCAGGCCGATAAGCGCATGGGCGAACTTGTTCGTAAGGTTATCAAGCTCCGCGTAGGTTATTTTTGTTCCGTAAAACAACATCGCGGGCCGGTCAGGAAACCGGGACGCGGTGTTCGCGAGGACACCGCCGAGCTAGGTGTCGGGATACTCAATATGGGCGGGCACGCCCTGCTCGTAAAATTTTGTCCAGGGAAATCCGGTAGGTGATAGAACGGCCGACATCATTCGCCTCTCCCGGAACAAAGCCCACCCGTCGCCTCACGTTTCGAGGCTTAACGAGCACTTCAGGCTGATTCCGTATGCAAGCACGTTTTTCAACCTAAGTATATCACATGCCGGAACAGGCTATTTGTCTACCGTTTTGTTCTCGCGGGAAGGCTTCGGCGGTTGGAAAATTGACGAGGGGGCAGCGGTCTCGCTGCTGCGCGCTGCTTCTCTTCGGCGGTGCGTCTGATCTCCTTGGCGTACATGCTCTCTTCAGCCCAGGCCACGGGGACCTTCTGGCCGATGAACTTTTCGATCTCCTCGAGCGAGTACACGTATTCCTCGTCCGCGAGGCTGATGGCTTTTCCGCTCGCACCGGCGCGGCCGGTGCGGCCGATCCGGTGAACGTAGTCCTCCGCATCCTGCGGAAGGTCGTAGTTGATCACGTGGGTCACGCTCTCGACGTGGATGCCCCGGCTCGCCACGTCGGTGGCCACGAGGATCGGGAGCCGGTTTTCCTTGAAATCATCCAGGATGCGCAGTCGTTTTTTTTGCTCGATGTCTCCGGTGATGGCCTGCGCTTTCCAGCCGTTGCGATTCAGACGCTCGACCACCATGTCCGCGGCGCGCCGGGTATTGACGAAGATGAGCGAGCGGGCAGGGTTTTCTTTTTGAAGGAGCCCGAGCAGGAGGGGGACCTTTTCGTGCTTGCCGACGTGGTACAGGACCTGCTCGACCCGCTCCACGGTTATTGTTTCCGGCGTAATGGATATTTTTTCCGGGAGATTCATGTGCTCATAAGCCAGTTCCATGACGCGGTAGGAGAGGGTGGCGGAGAACAGCATGGATTGCCGTTTGGTGTAGGGCGGCAACTTCTTGATCAGATATCTGAGGTCGTCGATAAACCCCATGTCGAACATGCGGTCCGCCTCGTCGATGATGAGGTAGCGCGTCTTCTTGAGGTTGTACACGTGTTGCTTGTAGTAATCGATGAGCCTGCCCGGAGTTCCGACGAGCACGTCGACTCCCTTTCTGAGGGTGTCCATCTGTTTTTGGTAGTCGATGCCGCCGTACACGGCAAGACAACTGAAGCCGGTAAATTTGCCGAGCCGAACAGCCTCGTGATAAATCTGGTCGGCGAGTTCGCGCGTCGGTGCGATGATCAGCGCCTGGGGGGAGCCCGCAAAATCAGTCGCGGGGGTTTGGACCATGCGCGTGAACAACGAGATAAGGAAAGCCGCGGTCTTGCCGGTGCCGGTCTGCGCCTGGGCCGCAACGTCTTCTCCGCGTAAGGCCCGCGGTATTACGGCCTCCTGTACGGGTGTGCATGCGGTAAAGCCGGCATATTCTACGCCCTGCTGGACTGCGAAGGGCAAATCTATTTCACTGAAATTCATTCTTCTCCGATCGTAGGTGAGGACAATTCGTCAACGCACCAATTTCGACAGTATACCATAAGTGTGGCATGGAGATAAAGAGAAAATATACGTGCACGGCTAAAACAAAACGCTGTCGGACCGGCAGGAGGACTTTTTTACAGCAGCAGATGAGCCGAAACGAGGCCGGGGAAGAGCAAGGACGGAAATACTCTTCATTAAAACCGGCCGAAGGTGTCCACGCTTCTCCATGAGTGCAAGGTGAAACGGAGCGCTGTTTATGCGGGAATGCTGACCTGCGGCGCGTTTTGACTTAGGCGACATCACGGCGGCGCGGTTTTTCAATGCATCACATGGCAAAAAAAATATAAAAGCTACACCTAAAAAAATGGTTTATTTGGGCAATAAAACAATAATATTTAGTACCAATAAAATATGTGTGGATTACCGTGTTGATAAATTGTCTAACATGCCGAAGTATAAATACTTAAACAATTTTGTTGACAAAACGTACACTCTTGTTGTATATTTGTCTACAACGAGGTGACCACTAGTGCTGACAAAACTCTTCTCTTCGACAAGAGCGGAGCTTTTAGGCCTGTTCTTTAATAATCCGGATGATCGGTTCTATCTACGAGAGATAGCCCGCCACATCGGCAAAGATGCCGCGGGAATTAAGCGGGAGCTCGATAACCTGGTTAAGTTGGGGCTCCTGGCGAGAGAAAAACGGGGCGTTCAGAAATATTATTACGTGAATAAAAATTCCCCCGTGTTCTCGGAAATGAAAGGGCTGATCTTTAAGACAACAGGAGCGCAGGGCGCCATGAAAGCGTCGCTGTCCCGGCTAAAAGGCGTAAAAGCAGCTTTCATTTACGGGTCCTATGCAAAAGGGGCCGAAAAAGAGGACAGCAACATCAATCTTATGGTCATCGGCCAGGCAAACATCACCGAACTGAATGATATGGTTATGGGGCTGGAGGAGAAACTGAAGCGGGACATCGATTATCTTGTCTTTGATGAACAAGAATATCGTAAGCGTAAGGATTCCAAGGACCCTTTCATCCGGGAGTTGCTGAAAGGCAAAAAAATATTCCTGGTAGGCAGGGAAGATGAACTATAACGAGCTCAAAGAAATGGGCATTGTCGAGGAACGGACTCCGGAGATCGCGGAGGTCATTGCGCTGGTGACAAGAGCGGAGCGCGATTTGGCGACAAGCAAGCTCATCTATGACAAAGACGAAGAGTGGGCCTTTGCAGCCGCGTACCAGGCGATGGCCCGCTCGGCCAGGGCGCTGATTCTCTCCGAGGGGTTCAGGCCGAAGAGCGTCCGGAATAGGGACGCCCAAAAGACGGTCATCACCGCGGCGGGCGTCATACTCGGCGAACCGTATAAAAGCCTTATCAATAAGTTCGACCGAATGCGGAGAAAATATCAGAGCTTCGTGGAAAACGTCGGGAGAATCATATCCCGGTATGAGGCGGGGCAGGCCATTAAGGACGCGGAGGAATTCACCGCCCTTGTTACCGGAAGGATCCGGGAGAAATACTCACAGATGTCGCTGTTGAATGATGTTCCTCAGCTTGTTTCAAGATAACGCCGCTTGGAGCTTATACGCGGTATACCGAAAGGGGGTGGACAAATTATGGCAGCCAAGAAGAAGGCCAAGAAAAAGGCCAAGAAAAAAGCCACCAAGAAGAAGTAGCTTTTCTGCTGGAGTCCCTGGATTAGAACGCCGGGGGTGCTTATGCCCCCCGGCGGAATTTTTATCCAAAAGAATACGCGCTAACAATATGTCTTCATATTCATTTTTTTACACTGTTTGTTCAATGTAGGAATCTAAATCCATTCCGAAACTGAAAGGGGGTGAAGAAACCATGGCGACAAAGAAGGCCCCGGCAAAAAAAGCAAAAAAAACCACCAAAAAGAAATAGTATGTGATATGATGATTTTAGTTCACCATCACCGTTGATTCCTTGCCACGAAGTCCGACTTCGTGGTTTTATTTTTTCAGGGCAGGGAGGCGCGTTCGCCCCGGCCTGGTTCGGGACGAGCTCCGCATCCGGGGGCGGCGGATCCATGCGTAAACGGAACTATATAAAGGCCGACCGGAGCTCCCGGACCGCGCGGAGGAAAAAACTGCTCATAGCGGCGGGAATCCTCGTTGCGCTCTATCTGCTCGTGTCGTTTGTTTTCGGCGAGATGGGCTTGGTGAAGTACTACCGGATGAAAGCTCACTATGACGCGGTCACCGCGGAGATCGCAAAAATGAAGCAGGACAACGCCAGACTCAGGAAGGACGTCTCCGCTCTTAAGACCGATCCGGTGTACGTGGAGCGGATCGCGCGGGACAAGCTTGGCCTTGCGCGTCCGGGAGAGATAGTGTACTATTATGACAACACAAGCTCCAAATCCCCAATACTGAATCCTAAATAATCGATACCTTTCAAAGGTGAGCGGAGAAATCGTTTCACTGTTTGGGATCTGGGGATGGTTCGGTTCTTTTGCTTTGGGGCATTCCCGACTATGTCCGACGAGCCTCTTAACATAGCCTTTGTCTGGCACATGCACCAGCCCTACTACAAGGACGATATGACGGGCTCGTATATCCTGCCGTGGGTAAGGATGCACGGGATCAAAGACTATTACCACATGCCCGCGCTGTTGACCGATTTCCCGGACCTTCACCAGACCTTCAACCTCGTTCCCTCTCTCCTCAAGCAGATTATCGATTACACGGAAAACGGCGCGGTGGACAAGTTTCTCGCCCTCACGCTCAAGCCTGCCGCGGACCTCGACCAGCAGGACAAACTTTTTCTCCTGAAGAACTTTTTCATGGCGAACTGGGACACGATGATAAGGCCTTATCGCGATTATTGGCGGCTGCTCGACCGCAGGGGCTACAGCGTTTCGCCCAACGACCTCCTGAACTCCGTGCGCTACTTTACCACCCAGGACTATCTTGACCTGCAGGTATGGTTCAACCTCACCTGGTTCGACCCGCTTTTCAAGAACAACGATCCGCTGCTCATGGGAATGGTGAAAAAAGGCTCGGGCTTCAACGAAAATGAAAAGGCGCTCCTTGTTCAAAAGCAACGCGAGATCATGGCGCTTATCATCCCCGAGTACAAACGGCTTGCCGAAGCGGGCAGGATCGAGTTGACGACGACGCCTTTCTATCACCCTATTCTGCCGCTCCTGTATGATACTGATCTCGCAAAGGTGGCCGTGCCGGATATTCATCTCCCCACAAGCCGCTTTGCCCATCCCGAGGACGCCAGGGTCCAGCTTGAGCGGGCGCTCGACTACCACGAGCGGCTCTTTGGAGCGCGGCCCCGCGGTCTGTGGCCCGCCGAGGGGTCTGTGAGCGAAGACATCATTCCGCTTCTTGCCGAAGAAGGCATCGCCTGGATCGGAACGGACGAGGGAGTGCTTGCCCGCTCCTTCGGCATCCACATCGAACGCGATCTTGCCGGTATTATGAAAAACCCGGACGTACTCTATAAGCCCTACCTGGCCGGAAAAGGGGATAAGCGCGTCTCAATTGTGTTCCGTGACCACACGCTCTCCGATCTTGTAGGGTTCGTCTATTCCAAATGGGATTATAAGAGCGCGGCGAACGACCTCATTGACCGGCTTCACCGCGCCCGGCGGAGTGTCGGAGCAGGGCCGCATCTGGTTTCCATCATCCTGGATGGAGAAAACGCCTGGGAATACTACCAGAACGACGGAAGGGACTTTTTCCTTTATCTCTATGACCGGCTGAGCAAAGAGCAAGGGCTTCGCTGCGTTTCGGTCGGCGAATACCTGCGGGACCATCCCGCGGAGGTTCCTATTGAGCGACTTCACGCGGGTTCGTGGATCAACTCCAACTTCCGCGTCTGGATCGGTCATGAAGAGGACAACCGGGCGTGGGACCTGCTGACGCAGACCCGCGGGGCACTCACGGATTCCGCGTCCAGCCTTCATGACCCGGACAAACTTGCCAAGGCTTGGGAGGAGATTTATATCGCCGAGGGAAGCGATTGGTGCTGGTGGTACGGGGACGATCACTTCTCCGAGAACGACGAGGAGTTCGACCTCCTCTTCAGGACCCATTTGATGAACGTCTACCGCCTTATCGGACTTGATGTTCCCGATGAGCTTCAGATCTCCATTTTGCGAGAGGACCGGCATGCGCTGCCGACGGTGGAGCTGACGGCGTTCATTTCGCCGGTCATCGACGGCCAGGTCACGAACTATTTCGAATGGCTGCCCGCCGGCCAGTACGACGTGACCCAGGGGGGCGGCGCCATGCACCGGGGCGCCTCCGTTCTTACGCATATTTATTACGGCTTCGACCTCAAGAACATGTTTGTCCGCCTCGACCCGAGCGGGAGCCTGAAAGACGAGACGGTCGCCGACCTTGCGTTCTTTGTCCATTTCCTGAACCCGAAGGACCTTGACGTGGAAGTGCGGGTTGTTCCCCAGGAGCGGCGGGCCGGCGCGGCGCTCTTCCGCGGAGAGAACGGCGCCCGCAGCCAGGCGGCGGCGATCAGCACCGTGGCCGCGAATGATATCATCGAACTCGCCGTACCGTTCGACCTCCTCGGCGCAAAGCCGAACGATGAGATCCAGATCTTCGTCACCGTGGAACGCGCGGGCGCGGAAATAGAGAAGTGGCCGTACCGTGGGTACATTCAATTCAAGGTCCCTACGGATGATTTTGAAGCCATGATGTGGAACGTATAGAAACCGGAAACGAGGTTGTTCAAATGGACTATGAGTGGAGCCCGGATTTATTAATCAATGTCGAGGAAATCGACAACCAGCACAAAGAGCTTTTTCAGCGCATCGGTTCGCTTCGCGCGGCAATCCGGAACGGCCAGGGCAGGGGAGGCCTGCTCAAGACCATTGATTTTTTGGAAGAGTATGTCAACGTTCATTTTAGCGCCGAAGAAGCCCTCATGCAGCGCTACAACTATCCGGGCCTTCTTTCGCAACAAACGGAACACAGCGGGTTTCTCAAGGATTTCGAGGACTTCAAGGAAAAACTGAGGGAGCTGGAAAACGAGGGCGAGTTCTCGTCGTTTCTGGCGATCGAGATCGAACG
>JBGPUS010000111.1:0-6795 GCA_041491325.1 Nitrospirota bacterium
CCCGGGGATATCGTTGAACGTATAAAGAAAAACATTGAAATTTAAAACAAGGTGGTATAAGATTACTAAAATTTGCAATAAGAAAATATGTTGAAGTTTTCGTCGCGGTCGCGGACTTTTGAGCAGGCATCACGGAGGGGTTGATGGGAAAGTCACAGGTAAATCTCCAGGACATTTTTTTAAATCAGATGCGAAAGGAAAAGATACCCGTGACGATGTATCTCGTGAACGGCGCCCGGCTTACCGGCACGATCAAGGGGTTCGATAACTTCGTCATTCTGATGAAGCAGGAGAACCAGCAGCTCGTTTACAAACACGCCATTTCCACGATCATTCCTGAAAAACCCGTTGAACTTCTGGAAGGCGTTGAACTGAAAAAAGAAGCCGAACAGGGCGCGGTCCAGGCATAAGGCAGCATAAGGATAGAACGAGCATGGCGAAACGGCAAGCACAATCAGACAAGATCAGCATCGGCGTGATCGGCGGCAGCGGTTTGTACGAAATGGAAGGTCTCTCAGACGTTAAGTCCCGGAAGATTACGACGCCTTTCGGCCCGCCTTCAGATGACTTCATGGTCGGAACGCTCTTCGGAAAACGAGTGGCGTTCCTCCCGCGACACGGCAAAGGACACCGGATTCTGCCCACGGACATTAATTACCGGGCGAACATCTTCGGCATGAAAAAGCTCGGCGTTGAGCGGATCATCTCCGTGAGCGCGGTCGGCAGCATGAAGGAAGATATCCGGCCTGGGGACATCGTTATTCCCGACCAGTTCTACGACCACACCAAGCACCGGCGAAGCACGTTCTTCGGCAACGGCCTCGTCGCCCATGTCGGCATGGCCGAACCCGTCTGCGCCGGTCTCTGCAAAATACTCATTGAGGCCGGAGCGGAGGTCGGGGCCGTTATGCATCGCGGCGGCACGTATCTGTGCATGGAAGGGCCGCAGTTCTCCAGCAAGGCTGAGTCCCTCATTTACCGAACGTGGGGAGTGGACGTGATAGGGATGACGAACGCGACTGAGGCAAAACTTGCTCGCGAAGCCGAGATCTGCTACAGCACCATCGCCCTTGCCACGGATTACGACTGCTGGCACCACAGCGAGGAGGCGGTCACCGTCGAAGCCGTGCTTGCGGTCATGAAAAAGAATATTGAAACGTCTAAAGCCATGATCCGCGAGGCCGTGCGCAGACTGCCGGAATCCCTCGCTTGCCCGTGCCACGATGCGCTTAAAAACACGATTATGACTCCGGAGAAACTGGCGCCGACGAAGACAAAGAAGGACCTTGCGCCTATTATAGGAAAGTACTTGAAGAAAAAATAGTTGTCCCCGCAAAAGAATTTCATTTTCCTGGAGGTTGTAATTCGTGAGTTTGCTTGTCGTCGGCACCGTAGCGCTCGATTCGGTTTCCACCCCGTTCGGCAGCGTTGATAACGCGCTAGGCGGTTCAGCAACGTATTTTTCCGCTTCAGCCAGCTATTTCGCGGATGTCCGCCTCGTCGCCGTGATCGGCGAAGATTTCCCCAAAGAGCACATTCAATTTCTCCAGAGCAAAAAAATCGATATTCGCGGTCTTGAGGTGCAGAAAGGCGAGACCTTTCGCTGGAAAGGCGAATATGGGTACGACCTCAATGAGGCGCACACGCTCGCAACGCATCTGAATGTTCTGGCGACCTTCAAGCCGGCTATCATTGATGATTATAAAAAATCGGACGTCGTATTCCTGGCCAACATAGACCCCGAAATCCAACTCGAAGTGTTGAATCAGGTAGCTAAGCCGAAGCTGGTGGCCTGCGATACGATGAACTACTGGATTTCGAGCAAGCCGGAAGCGCTTAAACGCACGCTCAAACGCGTCGATCTTTTGACCATCAATGAATCCGAAGTAAGACAGCTCGCCGGGGAGGCGAGCTTGGTCAAGGCGGCAAAGCTCGTCCAGGCCATGGGCCCCAAAACAATCATCGTCAAGCAGGGGAGTTACGGCGCCCTGATGTTCAACGGTCACAGCGTGTTCAGCGCGCCGGCCTATCCCCTCGAATCCGTGTTCGATCCGACCGGGGCCGGCGATACGTTTGCAGGCGGCTTTATGGGGTATCTGGCAAGCTGCCTGAACTTCTCGGAAGCCAGCATGAGAAAGGCCGTTATTGTCGGCAGTGTCATGGCCTCCTTAAACGTCGAGTCCTTCAGTCTCGACCGGCTTCGGGGCCTGGAGCATCATGAAATTAAAAGCAGATATCGTGAGTTCAGGAAGCTGACGCATTTTGAAGATATAGAATAGCAAAGTTCCAGCGACAAGAACCCACTGACACATTAATTCCAACAGCTCTTAATTCGGATCGAGACTTTTTTTATTTAGGGTATCGGCAGTTGAAATTATTCGTACTGTAAATTTTATTTTGCAATCAGAATGGTTATGTTCACTCTCGATCCGAAAATAACCGAACTCAAGGTAAAAGAGAAAAATATCACCAAGATATTTTTCTCTATGAATGTGCATCAGGTTGCAACGCCGGAAATGTCCCTTGAAAACGCTCGCAGTTACGTCCTGTTCTTCCGCGAGGGAAAGGGCAAGGTTTCCGCGCATATTGCGCTTCACCTGCTTGCAACGGACCGCAAACTCTATTACTCGCACTCATCCAATCCCTTTCCCGAGGATGATTTAGAGGCGATCGAGGATGAGGCGCGGGGGTTTGCCGAGGGCCTGGGCGCGATGCTCGATGAACTCGACTTTTCAAAACTTTCTGATGCCGAACAGAACAATTGGATTGACAGCCAGGACATTTTTTCAAACAAGCCTAAGTCTGAAACCCGGCTGGCTGATAAGCCCGCTTCGATGCCGCCTGTAGCGCATCAAGCACAACCTGCTCCGGCGCAGACTACACCTCAGGCCTCCAAGGAAGCACTTGCCTCGCCGCAGGCCGTCTTAGCAGCGATCCAGCCCAACCACCCGGCGCCGCCAGTCTCGCCTCGCCAACCCGAGTCAGCAACGGCGAAACAGCAGCAGAAGCCTGCGCTACAAAGTGTTCCGCCGGATATCGCAAAACCGTCGAAGCCGTCCGAAACCAGGCAATCTTCAGCCGCCGTCCAGGTAGTGAGCCGTGATCGGGAGGCGCTCGCGCGTCTACTGACGTCGTTTTGAAAGGAGTATTTGAGATGAGACTATCCGTACTGATCGTCATCCTGGCCCTGGTCGGCTGCGTCTCGACCGGCGGCCCCGTTGAAAAACCGAAGATGGCGGAAGGATATTATATGAAGGGGCTGTCGCACCTCCAGGAGAGGAACTACGAACTGGCGTCTGTCGAGTTCAATCGTTCCATTCAGACCGACAGCGCGTATAAACAATCCTATTACGGCCTGGGGTTTATAAGTGACGAACAGGGGAAATTGGATGATGCGGTAAAATACTATAAAGAAGCGATCGACGTTGACGGCAATTATTCAGAGGCATATAACGCTCTCGGCAGGGTGTATTCAAGACAACAGAAATGGAAGGACGCTCTCAAGTGCTTCAAAAAGGCGTTGGAGAATAAGCTGTATCCGACGCCGCACGTGCCTTACCTTAATATGGGCTACGTGTACATGGCACAGAAGGATTACGCCAAAGCCATAGAGGCGTTCCGGGATGCCAAGAGGTTCGTCAATCAGGATTTCATCATTAACGATCTCGGCACAGCCCTCCTCGAAGCAGGAAAGACGAAAGAGGCAATTTCCGAATTTCAGGAGGGTGTCGGGCTTGCGCCTCAGAACGCTTCCTTGCGGTTCAGCCTGGCGCTCGCGTATCTGAAGGACGGCAAGAAAAAGAATGCGGTTGTGGAATTTAAAAAAGCGGCGGCGCTCGCGCCGAAAAGCGAGCTTGCTGTTAAGGCAAACGACTACGTTAAAACCCTGAGGTGAGCGATGGGGACATTAGGACAGTACCTGCGTGAGGCGCGTGAAGCGCGCGAAATAGATTTACGTGCGGCGGCCCAGCAGACCCGCATCAGCCTTCACTACCTTAAGGCCCTTGAAGAGGAAGATTTTGCCAGATTACCCGGCGAAGTTTTCGTCAAGGGCTTCCTTAAAAATTACATTAAATTCCTCCATCTCAACGAAACGGAGGTCATGAAAAGATATGGAGAGCTGAGACCTCCGAAAGCCGCGCCGTCCGCCGTTCCCGCGTCCACGGACGCTGAGCAGCCTGCTGCCCCCGGCGCACCGGCGCAGAAGGCCCCGGAACGGACCGCTCTCGAACCGTTCGTCTGGGCCGCGGCTATCATGCTCGCCCTTGTTCTTTTTTTGTTTACTGCTTTGCCTTCCCGGCATTCGCGGCAGGCTCCGCCCGAGGCAAGTCTCTCTCCGGCAGGTCAGATCGTCCCGGGCCTGTCTCCGAATAAGTCTGAGAAGCTTTATCTTGAGGTTGTGGCTCTTGATAATACGTGGCTCCTGGTACGCATCGACACCAGCCCTCAGAAAAAAGCAGTTCTGAAAAAAGGAGAGAGCCTCGTCTGGAGCGCTGACGAGCGGTTCCAACTGAGTTACAGCGGATCAGGCGCGCTCAAGCTTGCGCTTAACGGCAAGGAACTGTCCGTAACGGAGCCGAAAAGCGGCGTGATCAGGGACCTTACTATCATCGCCTCGGGGATCGTAAACAGAAAAGTTCAGCCTGAGTTCGCCCGGCCGGAAGGTCAGAAACGCAAGCCGACTGCAAGTCCTCTTGTCCAGCAACAGGCTCCGGCGCAACAGACAGCCGCGCAGCCGCAAAAACCAAAACCTCCGGAGCAACAACCAACCCCTGAGCAACCGCAGAAGCCGGATACTCCACAGGCGCCCCCGGCATCTCCGCAAGGTCAGCCCGTTGCCCAGGAGCCGCCGAAGACGCCAGCTCAATAGGGCCGATCCCAGCAACCGAAAAACGGCGGTTGAAACCACGGATGAACACAACTACCATCGATAAATAAAATACTCCGCCGCAAGCAGCGGAGTATTGAGAACTTACAACTTCAGACTACGCCGCAAGCGGCGGGGAATTCAACCCGGAGTTGCGATTCAAAAAGAGAAATCGAATTTACGAATCGCCTGGTAGGTGAAAACGTTAATGGACTAAATTACTGATTTTGCATTTCAGCTGTGTTTATCTTTGGTTTCAGCCGCCGTTTTTTATTCCCCTACTTCCTGCAGTATCATCTTCTTGACGTGACTGCCCTTCCAATATACTCTACGGCATTTTTTACAGTACAAGAACGACGTGCCGGTTCCGTATACCTGGACCGGCACGAGGTCTTTGATTTTTTCTCGGGCAATCGCCAGGAGCGGTTCATTGCAAACGGAACAGCGAGTGAGAAGAGCGGACGAAGAGGGCGGGGAAAACACCGAGTACACTTGCCCAAGCTGCTCCGATACGCGGTCGCTCTTGATAAACAGGTGGTCCGCGGCCAGGGGACGTCCCGCGAGCGCGACATCCCGCGTCAGGATCGTGCGGCACTGATCGAGCGAGAGGCGGAGAAGGTCGTTGTCGTTCAACGTCCGATCATAGAGGACATCGAAACCCATAAGCCGCATTCGCTTTGCCAATCTGCCCAGCATGACATCGGCGATAAATTTCATGGGAATTCACCTTAGAACCTCAGGTAAACCTTAAAAGAGTATTTAACCACACCCTGCACTCGCGATACACACTCGTAAACGCCGGGCGCAGGCGGATGAACACGGTTGATTCAGGGGCTAAGAAAATAAATAACTTTGTTTTTTTCGTAAATAAGTTGAAAATGAATAACTTGCTAATCAACAACGAACAGAATCTTTGACACGGATAACAGCCGAAAAAGAAAGAACGATTTTCACTGATACATCAAAGCATTATCCGTGAGAATCCTCAATAAATCAGCTCTTATCAGTGTACAATGGTTTTGTGACTATGCTTCTCCGCAGTGTCGCACTCCTTCAACTAAAAAACGAATGACTCATAACTTTCAAATATTTCAACGAAACCGCCTCAATCTCAGCGAGTTCGACACGACACTCACGGAGCTGAAAGCCATGGCCGCCGAAGCCAGCATGGGATTCAGGAGGATATGGAAAAACGGGTAGAGTGCGCCGGCGGCCACGGGGATACCGATAATGTTGTAGAAGAACGCCCAGAAAAGATTCAACCTGATGGTTGTCATGGTCCGCCGCGAAAGCCGCATGGCCGTCGCTACCACGCGGAGATCGTCCTTGATGAGCGTTACGTCGGAGGCCTCGATGGCCACATCCGTTCCCGTGCCGATGGCGATGCCGACGTCGGCCTGGGTCAGGGCAGGGGCATCGTTTATTCCGTCGCCGACCATGGCCACGACGCGGCCCTCGGCCTGGAGCTTCTTTACCGTGTCCATTTTGTCCTGCGGAAGCACCTCTGCCAATACACGCGTGAGCCCGAGCTCATCGGCAATGGCCTGCGCCGTACGGCGGTTATCGCCGGTAAGCATAATGACTTCGAGGCCGAGCTCTTTGAGTCCGGAAACCGCCTCCTTCGAGTGTTCCTTCAGCGTATCCGCAACTGCAATGATTCCTGCCGCCTTGTTGTCTATTGCGACAAACATCGGCGTTTTTCCCTGAGCTGAAAGTCTTTCGGCTTCGGCATAAAAATTCGAAAAGTCGATTTCTTTCTCCGCCATCAGGCGCTCAGTGCCGAGAACAACTTCTTTCCCGTTCAACCGTGCCTGGACACCGTGGCCCGGCAGGGCTTCGAACTCATCGCTCTGTACAAGAGCAATGCCTTTCAGCGTTGCGGCGCGTACGATGGCTTCGCCGAGCGGATGTTCAGAGCCTTTTTCAGC
>JBGPUS010000112.1:0-6780 GCA_041491325.1 Nitrospirota bacterium
GATCATGAGGCCGATCGGGCTTCCGAGCGTCCTGCCCCAGCGCACGCCGGTATGGATCTTGACGGAGTCTTTCTCGATCTTCATGCGGCCGCCCCGTCCGTATCCGGTCTGGCGGCGGCCCAGGTCGCGGTCGATGTCCGTCACTCTGATCAGCAGGCCCGAGGGCATACCCTCGATGATCCCCATCAGCAACTCGCCGTGAGACTCTCCGGCAGTCAGAAATCGCAACATTCGCCCCTCCCCTTGTTTGTCTCGTATCGGCGCTCAAAGACAAAAATAATGCAAAAATACCCGTAAAATCGCGATCATCATAGCAAATTTAAAGTAGAAGTGCAATCAAAAGTATGGTACTATTCGGCGTATTTTGCGGTTTATAACGACATTTAAACGACGGGTTTTGCTACGCAGAATAGCATTTTTGTCATCCCCGAGCGACTTTATCGGGGATATAGTTCCTATAGATTGAATCAAATGGATACCCCTACAATGCAAGGAAACCATACGGATCGTAACAATAAGGAAACCGCAGTGAAGCATATGAGGAGACTATGATCGCTCTGCTCTGTTCCGTGCAGGCGGAGGCGGAACTGCTCCTCTCGCAGTTAACCGCGCCGGAGACGACGACCTTCGGCTCCAAGTCCTTTGCCACGGGGACGCTTGCGGGGCAACAAGTCCTGCTCTGCGTCGGCGGAATGGGAAAAGTCAACGCGGCCCATGCGGCCACGCTGATGCTGGCCCGGTCCAGCCCGGAGGCCCTTGTAATTTTCGGCATCGGCGGGGCCTACCCTGCATCAGGCGCTCAGGTAGGCGATGTCGCGGTAGCCAAAGAGGAAGTGGCCGGAGACGAAGGCGTGCTTTGTCTGGACGGGTTCAAAGACGCCGAATACATCGGCATTCCCCTTCTCAAAACGGCGACGTCGATGATTTTTTCCACCTATCCCGCTCCCGAAGCGTTGTACCAGCGGACGCTTCAAGCGCTTGTCTCGTTTCAGGAAACCAAGGCTGTCAACGTGCGCGCGGGCGCCTTCGTCACCCTGTCGACCTGCACCGGCACCCTGCTGCGGGCCTGGGAACTGGAAGAGCGTTATCACGGTTTGTGTGAAAACATGGAAGGCGCGGCAGCGGCCCAGGTCGCGGAGTTGCACGGAATTCCGTGGCTGGAAATACGGGGCATTTCCAATATTGTGGAAGACCGAAACGTAAAACAATGGGACGTCCCCCGGGCCGCTCAGGCGGCTCAGCAGGCAATCATCCACATTCTGCGCGCCTGGCGCAGCCTTGAGAAGGATCGATAACCTCGGAATCATATGGATCAAACTCTACACATCGGGTTCTCTCCCTGTCCGAACGACACGTTTATTTTTTACGCGCTGACTCACGGCAAGGTCATCATACCCGGCATCGAATTCCGGGAGCAGCTCGAAGACGTCGAGACCCTGAACCGCATGGCGCTCGCGGGGACGCTTGACATCACTAAAATATCGTACCATGCCTTGGGCCTTCTGCGCGAACAGTATGCCCTCCTCCGCTCGGGCGGCGCGCTCGGCAGAGGCTGCGGCCCGTTGATCGTGGCCCGGCCCGGAACGAAGCTCGAAGACCTTTGCGAAGGCACGATAGCCGTTCCGGGAAAGCTGACCACCGCATATTTGCTGCTTCGTCTTTTCGATCCTTCCTTGAAGAACATAACAATCATGCCCTTTGACCGCATCATGGAAGCGGTTTCACAAGGCGAGGTCGCAGCCGGTCTCATCATTCACGAGAGTCGCTTTACCTATCCCCGATACCACCTCGAAAAGCTGCTCGATCTCGGCGAATGGTGGGAGCGCTCCTTCGGCCTGCCCATCCCCTTGGGCGGAATCCTCGGCAAACGCTCGCTCGGCAGGAACGTGCTGCTTCGCGTGGAAAGAGGCATCCGCGAGAGCTTGCTCTATGCCCGGGCCAATCCCCACGAGGTCATGGAATACTGTGCAAAGCACAGCCAGGAAATGGACCAACATGTCATGAGCGGTCACATTGACCTCTATGTAAATGATTTTTCGATGGACCTCGGCGATGAAGGCCTTGCGGCAATCCGCAGGCTGTTTCTTGAAGCGGAAACCCGGGGCTTATTTCCGCATTCCGATAAACCGCTTTTGGCGGAAGAGTGATATTGTTGAATATTTTGTTGTTACATTTGTACTTTTCCTCGCAATCTGATACACTGAGGCACATTAAATTTTTACCGCGAACCGCGGAAGGATTCAAAATTTCTTAGTTATTCAAGGTTTCTCTGCGTCCTCCGCGGTGAAAGATTTTGACACTTCGTTTTAATAAACCAGAAGGAGGGCATTATGGTCGGATGGATTATTCTCGCAGTCCTCGGTTTGATCCTGGCCTGGCTGGTCCTGATTTATAACGGCCTGGTTTCACTCCGCAATGACGTTCAGAACGCATGGAAGCAGATTGACGTCCAGCTCAAGCGGAGACACGATCTCATCCCCAATCTCGTCTCAACCGTAAAGGGGGTTATGGAATTCGAGCAGGACACGCTCGAGAAGGTGATTTCCGCCAGGGCGAGGGCGGTTTCCGCGCCCACGACCGCGACCAAGGCGGAAGCAGAGAACGTCCTTACGCAGACCATCGGAAAGCTGTTTGCGGTCATGGAAAACTATCCGGCGCTCAAGAGCAACCAGAACGTAATGCAACTCCAGGAAGAGCTGACCTCGACGGAGAACAGAATATCCTTTGCGCGCCAGCTTTATAACGACCTCGTCGCGAACTACCGCACGAGGCTCCAGGTGTTCCCGAACAATTTTGTTTCCTCGATGTTCAACTTCAAAACCGAGGAGTACTTCGGGGCTGAAGAGGCGGACCGCGTTGTTCCGAACGTGAATTTAAGCCTGAAAAAGTAAGAGGTGCGCAACTGCGGATGGACGAGAGATGACCGTTTCGCTGGGATGAGGACGCGTCTTTCCAGCTCTCGTCCATCGTCTTTCATCCCTCCCTGTTTCGGGTTACTTCATCATGCCCTTAACCTTTATCGACATAGAGAAGCAGAAGACCTGGCGAATCTGGATTTTTTTTCTGGTCCTTATGCTTTTGGATCTCCTCGTCATTCTCGCGTTTGCCGTTCCGTTTGTTCCTCGCGCAATGCTCGCCCCGGCGCGTTTTTGGATCGCTGCCTTTTCCCTTGCCTTGCTGGTGGCTGGAATTCATTTCTGGTTTTCCGCTTCCAACGCCGTGGCTGACGTTATCCGGGGGCTCAATGCGCAGCCGCCCGATCCAAAAGACGAGGTCCATAAAACCGTATTGAACATCATACAGGAAATTCGGGCCGCGACCGGCGCTAAACGTCACATCCAGTCTGTTGTCATCCCGACGCTCTCGATGAATGCCCTGGCCGCCACAGACTTGAATGGGAATGCCGTGATCGCCGTTACCGAAGGCCTGCTCTCGCGACTGACCAGACCGCAGTTAGAAGCCGTGGTCGCGCATGAAGCGCACCATGTCCTTTCAGGCGATTGCCTTGAAGCCACCGTGGCCGCAAGCTTGTTCGGCACACTGTCTTCTCTCGTGGAAAGGTCCACGCAAACTGCCCGAACAAGGTCCCTATCGCCCGCCTTTCTTCTTGCATGGCTACTGCTCCAGCTGAGCAAACTTTTGAACATGCTCATCTCGCGCGAGCGGGAATACCGCGCAGACGCGGCCGCAGTTCGCATGACGCGGGACCCCATAGCGCTTGCCGAGACTCTGTACCTGCTTTCGCGCACCTGGAGAGGCGCGGGCTTTATCGGAAGCGGATACGAAATGCTCTGCATCGTAAATCCCGAGTTGACTGCCCTGGACGAAACCGAGGGTTTTCTGGCTGATCTCTTCTCGACCCATCCGCCGATCCAGAAGCGGATCGACATTCTCCTTGCCATGGCCCACACGAACATTGCAGGACTGGCGTCAAAGATGAAACCGCAAACCGCTCCAATATCTTCTCCCGCGGAACCGGCCTACTACGCCATGAATCCCCAGAAGCAGTGGCAGGGCCCGTTCGCCTTTGCGGAACTCGGCGCTTTGCCCTGGCTCTCGCCGCTTACCTGGGTCAGGACAGGAAACGAACCGGCAATTGATCGCGCGTGGAAAGACCCGCTCATCAACGCCATATTCACCGACAGGGTCAAACAGGAACAAACCGTGTCTGCATTCACCTGCCCCTCCTGCAAACAGCAACTTGTAGAGGAATCGTACGAGGGCACCCAGATATACCAGTGCCGTTTCTGTTCCGGCACCCTTGTGGAAAGCAGTAAGATTCCGCGCATCCTTGCGCGAACAAACCGTGACCGGCCCTGCTCCGAGCGCGTAAAGGCGCTGGCAAAAACTACGATTCAGGACAACCAACGCGCGTTTGTTCGGCAAAAACTCGCGGGCCAGCGCAGAAGTGCCGCTCCACATTTGGCCTGCCCGAAATGTAAAAACCCCATGGACAGAGGGTTCTACAGCGCCGCCCTGCTGGTCGAGATAGACCGGTGCAGTTTTTGCGGTCTTTCCTGGTTCGACCAGGATGAGCTCGAGATGCTGCAATGTTTGATAGAACCGAAAACTCAATAGATGCTTCCGAGGGATCAATTTATTTAAAATGTCATTCCCGAAGATTTAATCGGGAATCTGGTTTTTGAGACCATATCCCCGATAAGAACGCTCGGGGATGACAAATCTTAACGCGAAAAGAGCCCTTATGATAACTGTTAAACTTTTTGCCGGATTCAAGGACAAGGCAGGCAAGGCGGAATTGACCATCACCGCAGGCCCATCCACGGTATCTGAATTGCTTTCGCAGATTTCAAAAGAATGCCCCGCATTATTGGATGCGCTTTCCGCGGGCGCACTCATGGTCTCAATCAACCAGGAATTCGTTAAAAAAGACGCGTTAGTCAGTGATGGGGATGAGGTCGCGCTGATGCCGCCGTTTTCAGGGGGTGGCGACGAGTTGCCGAAGGTTCGTATTCAGACCGGTCCGTTTTCCATTGACCGGGAACTCGATGTGTTAAAAAAATCATCGACCTCCATCGGGGCCGTGGTATCGTTTTTGGGAACGACCCGCGATGTATCGCGGAACAAAAAAGTTGCCAAGCTTGAATTCGATCATTATCCGGGAATGGCGGAGAAAAAGCTGGAGCAGATTAGAAAACACGCGATCGAGGAGTACGGCGTGATCGAGGTGACGATCATTCACCGGGTCGGCGTGATCCCGGTGGGAGAGAACATCGTGCTGATCGCGGTTGCAGCCGCGCATCGAGCGGCGGCATTTGAAGCGTGCCGCTACTGCATCGATGAGTTGAAGCGGATTACGCCGATATGGAAAAAAGAAACGACCCCCGAAGGAGAAGTCTGGGTGGAGGAACATCCGTAGAGCCCACTGGCCTTTTAGTGGAGGGAGGGGTTTGCGTACGGCACGAGCATTAGTTTCGAACCACCTCCCCAACCCCTCCTTGGCAAGGAGGGGAACAATGAGTTCCCTCCCCTTGCCAAGGGGAGGTCAGGTGGGGTAATTTCAGTGGAATTGCAAATGTAAAAAAACCGAGATTGCTTCGTTTCGCTCGCAAAGACGGCCAAAAAATATTTTTTCGCACATCGCTTAGACTCTTCTACCGTGGTATCAGCACCGTCAGCTTGTCCATGATAAGCAATACCCCCATGATGATCAG
Source organism: Nitrospirota bacterium (assembly GCA_041491325.1). Taxonomy (GTDB): domain Bacteria; phylum Nitrospirota; class UBA9217; order UBA9217; family UBA9217; genus JBAZLV01. The sequence continues at coordinate 5,676 of JBGPUS010000112.1, forward strand.
AATCAGGCCGCTGACGAGCTTTACGGCCCCCAGATACTTTTTCAGCTTTCCAAAGGTCGATAGAAAAGCGCTTATGGCGATTCCGGAAAGAATAAAGGGAATCCCGAGTCCGAGCGAATAAAACGTCAACAGCGTCATGCCCTTGCCCAGGGTGTTCGCCTCCATCGCCAGGGTCAGAACTGACCCCAGAAAAGGACCTGTGCAAGGAGTCCAGCCCGCGCCGAATACCAGTCCGACGACAAACGTTCCTGCATATCCCGCAGGCCGTGTTTTTAAATGCAGCTTGGCCTCGCGCTGGAGAAATGGAATTGGTATAACGTCCATCATAAAAATACCCATGAGAATGATGAACACTCCTCCGGCAACGCGGATAAAATCCAGATGCTGCGACAGGAGGCTGCCTGCCATGCTCGCTGTTGCGCCGAGAAGCACAAAAATAAAGGAGAACCCCGCGACAAAGGCAAGGGAATGGAACAGGGTAATGCTCATGTTCTTTCTGCGTGATGCGGGGCTTACCAGTTCATCGTAACTTATTCCCGTTATGTACGAAATATACGATGGAATCAGGGGAAGGATGCAGGGAGATACAAAGGACGTCAACCCCATGAGGCCGGAGAACAGCAGGGACGTAATCGTTAATCCGTGTGAAAGATCCATAAAAATGTTTCCCCTCCGATAGGCCAGGCTATGGTACCAAAGCTGATTCATTATAGTCAAGAAGAGACGAATAAACCATAAAAATCATTTTGACACTGAAGACGCGGATTAACATATGATAAAGTGGATAAATCGGGAACTGAAGCACAAGCCCCGCCGCGCATATATTTATGGTCTCATAATGGTATATACATCCATATGTCATAAAATCCCTCCAGACCTCCCTTTTCCAAAGTGAGGGACGCCCCTCTTTGATAAAGAGGGGTGGGGAGATTTGTATTATGTCGTTTCTATTTTGAGGCGATTGATATTTCGAGGAAGCTTCATTTTTTCATTGACAAAAATTCGCAATTTCATTATCTTTGTTGCATTCTTACGGTTCGTCCCCGCCACGCAACATCCGCACTCTTCGCGGCTGTTGTAACATTCAGATCCGCTCATTTCCACA
>JBGPUS010000113.1:0-6766 GCA_041491325.1 Nitrospirota bacterium
GATAAATACGTGGAACGGGCAAAGAACGAATACGGAGTGCGGTATTTGCGGACGATGGTATCCGCGGTCAGGGAGGAGCCGGGCTCGACCGACCTCAACCTGCGCTACGCCCGCGAAGATGGGTCTCTCGTGAACGAGACCTTTGACCTCGTTGTGCTCTCCGTGGGGCTGGAACCCCACAAGGACGCGGCAAAGCTCGGCGAAATCTGCGGCATCGAGATGAGCAATTATCTCTTCCCGAAGACCTCGACGTTTGAACCCGTGGACTCCTCGCGTCCGGGCATCTTCGTGACCGGCACGTACCAGGGGCCGAAGGACATCCCCGAGACGGTGATGCAGGGAAGCGCCGTGGCCGGCCAGTCCATGGCGCTGTTGGGGGAGGCGAGATGGACCGAGACGATCAAGAAGGAACTTCCGCCGGAACGGGACATCTCGGGAGAAGAGCCTCGGCTCGGCGTCTTCGTCTGCTCCTGCGGCATCAATATCGCCGGCACGGTCGACGTGGCCCGGGTCGTTGATGCGGTGAAGGATATCTCAGGCGTGGTCCATGTCGAAAATACTCTTTACACTTGTTCCCAGGACAGCCAGGAAAAGATCAAACAATTGATCAAGGAAAAGGGCATCAACCGCGTGCTGGTTGCGTCGTGCACGCCGCGCACCCATACCCCGCTTTTCCAGGAGACGATCCGGGAGGCGGGCCTGAACAAGTACCTCTTCGAGCTCGCCGACATCCGCGAGCAATGCTCCTGGTGCCACATGGGCCAGCGGGAAGAGGCGACGAAGAAGGCGATATGGCTCGTCAAGATGATGATCGCCAAGGTAAAACTCCTGCAGCCCATCCAGACCGAAACTGTCGGGGTCACGCCCCGGTGCCTCGTGATCGGCGGCGGCGTGGCGGGGATGACCACGGCCCTGTCTGTTGCTGATCAGGGTTTCGACGTCCATATTGTAGAGCGGGAGAAGGAACTGGGAGGCCTGGTACGGAACCTTTATTACACGCTGGATGGAAGCGACGTCCAGGCGTTTCTCCGGTCGCGAATCTCCGACGTGACGAACCATCCGCGCATATCAGTCCATACCGGCGTTGAGGTTCAGAATACCGATGGGTTTGTCGGCAACTTCAAGACCGTCCTCACTGACGGCACGGAAATCGACCACGGCACCATCATTCTTACCACCGGCGGCGTACAGTACCAGCCGACCGAGTATCTGTATAACGAAAGCGACAATGTCATTACGCAGCATGAACTGGAGAAAAAGATCTTCGGCGGCCTCCAGCCGCAAGCGAATGAACGCTACGTCATGATCCAGTGCGTAGGCTCCCGAGAGGAGCCCAACCAGTACTGTTCGCGCATCTGCTGCCAGGACGCGGTAAAGAACGCCATCGAGATCAAAGAGCGGAACCCCAAGGCCCAGGTGGCCATCCTGTACCGCGACATACGGACCTACGGCCTGCGCGAGGATTACTACGCAAAGGCTCGCGACCTTGGAGTGCTCTTCGTGCGGTATGAAGTCGATAAAAAACCGCAGGTTGAAAAGTCGGGAAACAAGCTCCGCATCAAGACCTGGGATTACCTGCTGAACAAGGAACTCGTCATGGACGCGGACTGGGTGGTCTTGTCCACGGGATTCCGCCCCCATCCGACCACGGAAAAGGTCAGCCAGCTTTATAAGGTCACCCGCAACACCGATGGATATTTCCTTGAGGCCCATGTGAAACTGCGGCCCGTGGATTTTTCGAGCGACGGTATCTTCGTCTCCGGTCTTGCGCACGCGCCCAAGAACCTGGATGAAACGATCAGCCAAGCCCTTGCCGCGGCAGGCCGCGCGGGAGTAATCCTCTCGCACGAGCGGCTTGCGGTTTCGGGCCTCATCGCAAAGCAAAAGCGGGAACTCTGCATGTCCTGCCTGAGCTGTATGAGGATCTGTCCTTTCGGATCGCCTTATATCGGCGAAGACGGCAAGGTCAGTCACAACGAGATCAAGTGTCACGGATGCGGTCTCTGCGCGGGTATTTGCCCGGCCAAGGCCTTCCAGGTGAACGGTTTCAAGGACGACCAGATGCTCGCCATGATCGATGCCGCGGTAGAGTGCGAAGAAGACGGGGTCATGAGTTGAAAAAGAGAAGTCAGGATCCGGAAGTCAGGGAAGAAGGAGGGAATTAATGGCGACAGTTGCTGAAGCGCCGGAAAAGCAAGCGGCTTCATCGGTAGAGAAGCCCCACGAAATCCCCGAGGACTTCAAGCCGAATATCCTCGCCCTTGCCTGCCATTACTGCGCGTTTGCCGCAGCCGATCTGGCCGGGGTCATGCGCCTCACCTACCCGACGGGCGTCAAGGTCATCCGCCTGCCCTGCACCGGAAAGCTCGATCACATCTATGTGCTCCGGGCCTTTGAAAAGGGCGTTGACGGCGTTTTTGTTGCCGGCTGACTCCAGGGACAATGTCATTACCTGGAAGGTAATACGAACGCGGCAAAAAGGGTCAAACACATTAAGAAGCTCCTGCAGAGCGTGGGCATCGATCCCGCGCGGCTTGAGATGTTCAATCTCTCCGCAGCAATGGGCCCCCGGTGGGCCGAGATTTGCATAGAATTCACCGCGCACATACAGAAAGTACTCGGCCCCTCGCCCGTCAGGATCGCGAAAGAAAAAAAAGGCGGAACCAAAAGGAGTGCACACACATGATAGTCGGCGAACAGAAACCAATCGAAGAAATCTGGGACATGGTCAAAGGTTTTAAAAAGGTTCTGGTCTTCGGCTGCAATACCTGTGTTGCGGTCTGCCATGCCGGCGGCGCCAAGGAGGCCCAGATCATGGCCTCCCTTATCCGCATCAGGGCCGAGGAAGAAGGCGTTGAAATGAGCGTGGAGGACGGGGCCTGCGAGCGGCAGTGCGAGCCGGAGTTCTTTATGCCCTCGCTCGAAAAATTCAAAGCACAGGACCTGGTGCTCTCGATCGCCTGCGGCGTGGGAGTCAACCTCATGTCCAACCAGATCGGCGAGATCCCCGTCTATCCGGGTCTCAACACTGAATTCTACGGCGCCGTGCCCCAGGCCGGCGTGTTTGTCGAGATGTGCGGAGGCTGCGGCAACTGCATCCTTCACCTTACCGGCGGTATCTGCCCCATCGTGCGCTGCTCGAAGTCGCTCCTGAACGGTCCCTGCGGCGGCACGAACAATGGTAAATGCGAAATCAGCTCCGAGGTTGACTGCGCCTGGTATCTGATCGTTGAAAGAATGAAGAAACTCGGTACGCTCGACAAACTGCTCGAGATCCAGCCTCCCAAAAACTGGGCCACCGCCACCCACGGCGGCCCCCGCAGGGTGGTAAAGGAGCACATCGCCGAATTGGAAACGAAGGGAAATACTATTGCCACGGGGGAGGTCAAGAAATGAAATCCGGGAGCAATCTCGAACGGGTCATCCAGAGCGGCAAGCCCGCGGTAACGGCGGAACTTGGCCCTCCCATGAGCGCGTCGCCGGATGAAGTGATCCACAAGGCGCACGTGCTCAAAGGCTTTTGCGACGCCGCGAACATCACCGACTGCCAGACTGCGGTCGTCCGCATATCAAGCATCGCCGCCGCTTTTATTGCCCAGCGCGAAGGGCTTGAGCCGGTCATGCAGATGACCTGCCGCGATAGAAATCGCATAGCCATGCAGGCCGACCTTCTGGGCGCGGCGGCGCTTGGCTTAAAGAACTGCCTCTGCATCGCCGGAGATCATCAGAAATTCGGCGCCGCGGGAAAATTAAAGGGCCATCCCGGGGCAAAGAACGTTTATGACGTCGATACCACCCAACTCGTCGGCATCCTCAAGAAGATGCGGGATGAGGGCCTCCAGCAGGGCGGCGACAAGATCGACGTGCCACCGAAGTTCTTCATCGGCGCGACCTGGACGCCCATGGGCGATCCCATGGACTTCCGGCCTTATAACCTGAAGAAAAAAGTGGATGCCGGCGCGGATTTCATCCAGACCCAGGGCATTTACGATATGGAGCTTTTCAAGTCCCAGTGCGAAAAGGCGAGGAACCTCGGCGTGCTTGAAAAAACCGCCCTCCTTGCCGGCATCATCGTGCCGAAGAGCGCCATGATGCTCAAATACATGGATGCGAACGTTTCAGGCGTAACCGTGCCCAAACCGCTGATCGACCGCATGGCAAAGGCCAAGGAAGCCGCCGGCGACGACAAGAAAAAAGCCAAAGAACTGCAGGAAGCGGAAGGAATAAAAATCACCGTCGAGCTTATCCACCAGGCGCTTGAGATCCCCGGTGTAAAAGGCGTCCATATTCAGGCCATAGACTGGGAGACGGCCATGGAAAAAATCGTAAAGGACGCAGGGCTGTATCCCAGGCCTTAGGCTGGATCCAGGGTCAGAATAATTCGTGAGGAGTTCAGGAGAATAAAGAATCAGCATGCCTAAGATTACGATCCTTGATTTGTACAAAAAAAAGGCCGAGGGCAAAAAGATTACCATGCTCACGGCGTATGATTATCCGACAGCCCAGATCGTCGATCAGGCCGGCATCGACGTGATCCTCGTGGGAGACTCGCTCGGCATGGTCGTCCAGGGGGAGGCGAACACGCTTCCGGTGACCATGGAAGAGATGCTCTATCACACGAAACTGGTGTCTCGGGCCACTCAGTCGGCCATGGTGGTCGGCGATCTGCCCTTTCTTTCTTATCAGACCGGCCGCGAAGACGCGATCAGGAACGCAGGCCGGTTCCTGAAGGAGGCCGGCGCCGAGGCGGTAAAACTCGAAGGCGGTTCTCCGATGGCCGAGGTCATCCGGGCGATCGTGTCCGCAGGCATACCGGTGATGGCCCATATCGGGCTCACGCCCCAGTACGTCCACACCCTCGGAGGATTTAAGGTCCAAGGCAAGGAGGAAGCGGCACGAGAGAAGCTTCTCGCGGATGCGCGCGCGGTGCAGGACGCAGGGGCCTTTTCGGTTGTTCTCGAAGCTATTCCGGCCTCATTGGCGAAAGAGATCAAGGAACTGCTGCGCATTCCGACCATCGGCATCGGCGCGGGCGTCCACTGCGACGGACAAGTTCTGGTGCTGCACGACCTCCTCGGACTTTTCGACCGGTTCACTCCTAAGTTCGTGAAGCAGTATGCCAGGCTCAAGGACCTGGCTCTCAAGGCGGTAAAAGACTATAAGCAGGACGTTGAGGGCGGGAAGTTTCCCTCGGACGAGCATTCTTTTAAATAGGCGGCGGAGGCATTTCACGAACAAGAGTGTGCCCCCTCCCATTCTATTCGGCCATATGGCACAAACGCTTTTATTTTCCTTGACTTATGAGTTGCGCGACGAATATAATGGCACTCTTTTTTTGTAATTTCGGCGTTGTCCCTTCTCTCGCTCTCTCGGGCCGAAGGGATGCCAGAGGGAAGGGAAACGATGTCTGAAGCAGTGCTGAATGTGAGTCTTCTACGCCACACGCCTGAGCCGGAAGAGGTCGTGGCCATGGCCGCCAAACTTTGCTACAGTTCTTCCGGCGTGGAGGACCTCAAGCACAAGATCGAGGCCAAGGACCAGGCGGCGTTTGTGGAGAAGCTGGCATCAATCGGCCACCTCTCTCCCATAGAGCATATTTCGTTTACCTTCGGGATCGAGGGCATTTCCCGCGCCTGTTCTCATCAACTGGTGCGGCACCGCGTGGCTTCGTATTCCCAGCAAAGCCAGCGGTATGTGGGGGCGGAGCAGTTCGCGTATGTGATCCCGCCGAGCATCAAGCAGGACCCGGCGCTGGTCCGGGAGTTCGAGACCTGCATGGCCGAGGCCCAGCGGGATTACACGAAATTCCTGCAGCGGCTCGAAACGCTCGGGTACAAGGGCGAGGCAGGCCGGCAGGACGCGCGATACCTTCTGCCGAACGCCGCGGAAACGAAAATAGTCGTCACCATGAACGGCCGGGAGCTGTTGCATTTTTTTCGCGTGCGGTGTTGCAACCGGGCGCAGTGGGAGATTCGGGAGATGGCTGACCGCATGCTCGGAGAAGCGAAAAAGATCGCGCCGACCGTATTCTCCAAGGCGGGTCCGGGTTGCCTCCACGCCGCTTGTCCCGAGGGCACGATGACCTGCGGCAAGATTGAAGACGTCAGAAAGAAATACGGAGTGAAGAAATAAAGGAGAAGCCCCAAATCTCAAAACACAAATTACCAATAATACCCGACCATCAAATTTTTGAACTCGCAATTAAGCAGCATTGGACCGCCGAGACGCAGAGGCGCAGAGAAAATCCTGTTTATTTTTAATACACTTTTCTCCGTGTCTCCGCACCTCAGCGGTAGATTGCGAATTTTCAAATTTGAAACTTTGGAAATTGACGGTTTGGTTTTTGAAATGTATTTGGGATTTGCTGTTTGTAATTTGGCGCTTGGTGTAACAATGGGTTATTCCATAGCAGTTGCAGGCAAGGGTGGCACCGGCAAGACCAGTCTCTGCGGCCTTACCGTGCGATACTTGACGGAAAAAAAGCGCGGGGCGGTCCTTGCGGTCGACGCCGATGCGAACGCGAATCTGAACGACGTGCTCGGGGTCAAGGTGCATGAGACGGTCGGCGCTTTGCGGGAAACCTCGCTCGAGGCGATCAAAACCGCGGCTCCCCGGCCGGGCGGCATGAACATGGATCAGCTCTTCGACTACCAGATCCAGCAGGCGCTCATCGAGGCCAAGGGGTTCGATTTGCTCGTGATGGGCAGGCCCGAGGGCGCAGGCTGCTACTGCGCGGCGAACAATATCATCCGCAAGTACATGGACA
>JBGPUS010000114.1:0-6765 GCA_041491325.1 Nitrospirota bacterium
CCTCTATATGCGCCAGGAGGGACGCGGCATCGGCATTGAAGGAAAACTCAAGGCCTACGAACTCCAGGACAAGGGCAAGGACACGGTCGAGGCGAACCTGGAACTCGGGTTCAAGGCGGACCTCAGGGATTACGGCGTGGGTGCCCAGATCCTTCGGGACCTCGGCGTGCGCAAGATGCGTCTTCTCACGAACAACCCGAAAAAGATGATTGCCCTCGAAGGGTACGGATTGACCGTCGTCGAGCGAGTGCCGATTGAAACGCACCCCCACGCAAAAAATATCCACTATCTCAAAGTAAAGAAAAGCAAACTGGGGCATCTCCTGGAAAAAGTATGATGGAGCAGGAATCAAGTAACAAGCGCCACATTACAAATAATTTTCAATGACCAAATAATAAGCTCCAAACGATCTGGATATGGTGCTTGGATAGTATTTGAGATTTATGATTTAGAATTTGATATTTTCCGACCAGAGGAGGGGACACGATGCCAAAGATCATTCAGGGAGAGTTGACGGCCAAGGGCCTGAAATTCGGCATAGTAGCCGCCCGGTTCAACGATTTTATCACCAGCAGGCTTTTGGACGGGGCTCTCGATGCTCTTCAACGGCACGGCGCCGCGGACGGCGATATTGAGGTCGTCAAGGTGCCTGGCTCCTACGAGGTGCCGCTTGCCGCCAAAAAACTCGCGCTGTCAAAACGGTACGATGCCGTCATCTGTCTCGGCGCCGTGATTCGCGGTGCTACGCCGCACTTCGAATACGTCAGCGCCGAAGTGAGCAAAGGCGTCGCAGCGGCCTCCATGGACAGTGGTTTGCCGGTCATCTTCGGCGTTCTCACCACGGATACTATTGAGCAGGCGATCGAGCGTGCGGGGACGAAGAGCGGCAACAAAGGCTGGGACGCCGCCCTTGCCGCCATCGAGATGGCGAATGTCATGAAACAGTTGGGATAACAGCAATTGCCGGCGTTTTAGACGACGGCCGGAAGAAGAGGCATGAAAAGACGCAAAGCCAGGGAGCACGCTCTCCAGATACTATTTCAGCTCGATATCAGAAAAGACAAGCCCTCGGCTACGCTTTTGAAGCATTTCTGGGCCGAATACAAACCGGATGACGAGGTCAAGGCCTTTGCGGAAGAAACCGTGAAGGGGACGTATAAACATCTTGACAGTATAGACAAAGTGATTCGTCAATGCGCTAAAAATTGGAGCCTCGACCGCATGGCCGTTGTCGACCGCAACGTGCTCCGGATGGCTGTCTACGAAATCCTCTACCGGATGGACATCCCCACGAGCGTTACGATCAATGAGGCCATTGAAATCGCGAAAAAATTCGGCACCGATGATTCAGGGGCGTTCGTGAACGGCATCCTGGACAGCGTCGCCAGGGTGACCGGGAAACTTGATGAAGGGAAAATAGAAACGTAACGTGAAATAACGAAAAGCAAGAACGAGCCCATTGTCGTCCGGCGGCAGTTCCGGCGACGCTTTTTTTTGCAGTTTGTTTTTTGCATTACCCGCGATATGACGGTGAACGTAATTCTCCAGGACATAAAAAAGCTCGAGAGCGAGGCGCTTATCGTCGGTTTTTTTGAAGACATTCGGCCGCTCAAAGGTCTGGCCGGTGAACTCGACTGGCTCCTGTGCGGGGCTTTGTCCGGCCTGGTCCTCGAAAATAAAATTCACGGGTCGCTCGGAGATATCGCCCTGCTCACGTCGCGAGGCAAGGTGCCGGCAAAAAAGATTTTCATGGTCGGCCTCGGGCCGAAAGCGGCGTTTTCCCCGGCAACGGTGCGGAGCGCGGCACGGGCCGCTGCATGCAGCGCTTGCAATGCGGGCGTCACCCGGGCGGCAGTTGAATATTTCCCTTCGTCCGACGCGCCTTATGAAAGCAGCGTGGCCGCTTTGTCCGAAGGCCTTGCACAAGGGGCCGACGGGCGCAGCTTTGATGTTTCCCTGCTTGCCCCGGACGCGGCCGCCTACGAGAAAATCGCCCGCTCGATGAAGCAATAACAGAGAAACGGGAGAACTCGATGATTCCTCGCTACAGCAGGCCGGAAATGGCCAGCCTTTGGGAGCCGGAAAACAGATACCGCGCATGGCTCGAAGTGGAGCTCTTTGCCTGCGAAGCGAACGCCGAGCTCGGGTTGATACCGTCACGAGCGCTTGCAACCATCAAGAAAAAAGCCGCCTTCAGCGTCAAGCGGATTGACGAGCTCGAAAAAATCGTTAAGCACGACGTGATCGCATTTCTCACCGCGGTCGGAGAGAAGGTCGGGCCCGACTCGCGCTTTATCCATCTGGGGCTCACCTCTTCCGACGTCCTCGATACGTCCCTGGCCGTGCTTATGGGCAGGGCTTCCGATATCATTATCAGCGACCTCCGCACCGTTCTCAAGACGCTCAAGCGAAAAGCCTTCGAACATAAACATACAGTCATGATCGGCCGTTCACACGGCGTTCATGCCGAACCGGTCACGTTCGGCCTCAAGATGGCGCTCTGGCATGAGGAAATGGGCCGGGCCCTCGACCGCATGCTTCGCGCGAAGGACGTGATCAGCGTGGGCAAGGTTTCGGGAGCTGTAGGGACGTTTGCGAACATCGATCCCTTTGTGGAGGCCTACGTCTGCCGAAAGCTGGGCCTCAAACCGGAGCTCGCCGCGACCCAAGTGGTGCAGCGCGACCGTCACGCGGAGTTCCTCTCAGCGCTCGCGCTGGTCGCGTCGTCTCTCGAAAAATTTTCCGTGGAGCTCCGTCACCTGCAGCGCACGGAGGTGCTTGAGGCCGAGGAATATTTCTCGGAAGGACAAAAGGGCTCCTCGGCCATGCCTCATAAGCGGAACCCGATTTCGGCGGAAAACCTTTCGGGCCTCGCCCGCATTGTCCGTTCCAATTCGCTTGCGGCCATGGAAAACGTGGCCCTGTGGCATGAGCGGGACATCAGCCATTCGTCGGTCGAGCGGATCATCATTCCCGACAGCACTATTCTTCTTGATTACATGCTCGTTCGGTTCAACGGCCTGATCGACCGTCTGTTCGTCTACCCCGAGAATATGAAACGCAACATGGAACTCTCCAAGGGCCTGTTCCATTCCGAGACCGTGATGCTGGCGCTGGTGGGGAAGGGTCTTAAACGCGAGACCGCATACTCGATGGTGCAGCGGAACGCCATGACGGTATGGAAAGAGGGCGGAGATTTCAAACAGCGTCTGGGCAAGGACAAGGATATTCGTAAATATCTAAACAGCAAAGAGCTCGACGAGTGTTTTGACCTCTCGCACATGCTCAAGAAGGTAGACTTTATTTTCAAGAGGGTGTTTAAGGCAAAAAAGCACAAAATCACAAACGCCAAATAACAAATAAATTCCAATGACCAAATAACAAGCCCTAAACGATTTGGAAATTAAATTCGGCATATGGATATTATTGGTAATTTGGATTTCGGAGCACTGTTATGGTTATGTTCGACGACAAAATACACGAAGAATGCGGCGTTTTCGGGATTTACGGCCATGCCGACGCGGCCAACCTGACCTATTTGGGGCTCTACGCGCTCCAGCACCGCGGCCAGGAATCGGCGGGCATCGTTTCCGCCGACGGCAAGCGGCTCTATGGCGAAAAGGCCATGGGGCTGGTGGCGGACATCTTCGACGAAGAGCGGATCAAGAGGCTTTCCGGTTCTGCAGCGATCGGGCACAACCGCTATTCCACGACCGGTGAAAGCACCGCTGTCAACATCCAGCCCATTCTCGTCAACTATGCGCTGGGCAGTCTTGCGATCGCGCACAACGGCAATCTGGTGAACGCGGGCATTCTGAAGGACGAGCTGGAGGCCTATGGCTCCATATTCCAATCGACCATGGACAGCGAGGTGATCATCCACCTCATCGCCCAGTCGCGCATGGCCACGCTCCATGAGCGCATCGTCGACGCGCTCAGCCACGTCCAGGGGTCTTACAGCCTGCTGCTTATCACCGAGGATGAAATGATCGCGGTGCGGGACCCGCGCGGATTCAGGCCGTTTTCGCTCGCGGAGCTGGACGGGGCCTACGTGGTCGCCTCCGAGACCTGCGCCTTCGACCTGATCGAAGCAACCTACATCCGCGACATTGCGCCCGGCGAGATGGTCATCATCAACAGCAGCGGCATCCACTCCTCATTTCCGTTCAAGCCCGCGGAGCCGTCGCATTGCATCTTCGAGTTCATTTATTTTGCGCGTCCCGACAGCATGGTTTTCGGCCAGAACGTGTATTCTATCCGGAAGGCATTCGGCAGGCAGCTTGCTCGCGAGACCGGCGTTGAGGCGGACGTCGTGATCCCCGTGCCGGACTCGGGCGTACCGGCGGCCCTCGGATACGCGGAGGAGGCGGGGATCCCTTTCGACACCGGCCTTATCAGAAACCATTACGTGGGCCGCACGTTCATCGAACCGCGCCAGAGCATCAGGCATTTCGGCGTCAAAATCAAGCTCAACCCGGTCCGAGACGCACTCAAGGGCAAACGCGTCATCGTGGTGGACGATTCGATCGTGCGCGGCACCACCAGCAAGAAAATCATTAAAATGATCAGAAACGCGGGCGCCACGGAGGTCCATTTGCGCATCAGTTCGCCGCCGACCTCCTACCCCTGTTTCTACGGAATGGATTTTCCGACGCGCCAGGAACTTATCGCCTCCACGCACAGCGTTGAAGAGATTAGAAAGTACGTCACCGCGGACACGTTGGGATATATCAGCATGGAAGGTTTACAGAAAGTGGTGCCGTTCCGCATGAATTTCTGCGCTGCTTGTTTTGACGGCTGTTATCCGGTCCCGTTCCCGGGCGAGAAGCTGTTGCAACTGGGGTTGTTTGATAAAGAATAAGATAAGTCAAACTCTAAATCCAAAGCGCTAAATTATAAACAAGATCAAATGACCGAAAAACGTAGTTGTCTTTAAATTTTTAAATTTGAAATTATTTAGGATTTCGAGCTTAGAATTTGGAATTTGCTTTGAAAAATGGTGCCGAGGCGCAGAATTGAACTGCGGACACGAGGCTTTTCAGGCCTCTGCTCTACCAACTGAGCTACCTCGGCGCATTGTGACGAGCAGCCGACAGGACGGTAAAATAACAGAATGAGGGGCTGGTTGTCAAGCTAATTTTCTTTTTCTTGCGGAGTGTTATGAAGAAAGTTTTTTCCAAACCCGCATGTCTCAAGGATAAACCGCTGCGTTTCTGCCCGGGATGCAGCCACGGGGTCCTTCACCGGATCGTCGCGGAGACCATAGACTCCCTCGGCGTGCGCGACCGGACGATAGGCATAGCGCCGGTCGGATGCGCGGTGTTTGCTTACGATTATTTCGATATTGACATGATCGAGGTGCCGCACGGAAGGCCTCCGGCGATCGCCACGGGCATGAAGCGTTCCCGGCCGGAGTGCGTCGTTTTCAGCTACCAGGGCGACGGCGATCTCGCGGCCATCGGCACCGCCGAGATTATTCACGCTGCCGCACGGGGCGAGAACATAACCGTCATATTCGTGAATAACGGCAATTACGGCATGACGGGCGGGCAGATGGCCCCGACCACGCTGCCGGGTCAGAAGACCACGACCACGCCCTTGGGGAGGAACGTTAAAGAAGCAGGCAACCCGCTGCGTGTTTGCGAGATGCTCGCTACGCTCGATGGGCCGTCCTATATTGAGCGCGTTTCAGTCGATAGTCCGAAAAACGTCCTGGCCGCCAAGAAGGCGATCCGGAAGGCATTCCAGAACCAGCTCGACGGCCTGGGGTTTTCTCTCGTGGAAACGCTTTCCATGTGTCCCACGGACTGGGGCATGACCCCGATCCAGTCCCTGGACTGGGTGAGGGGCCCTATGATGAAGTATTACCCGCTGGGGGTATATAAAGACTTGAGCCGGAAGCCGGCGGCCGGTTTGCGCAAAACGTAAAGCAGACGGCAGGGAGCACGCATGTATCAGGACGTGATGATAGCGGGGTTCGGAGGACAGGGGGTGTTGCTCGCGGGCAAACTCCTTGCCTATGCCGGCATGCTGGAGGGGAAGCATGTGACGTGGTTTCCGTCCTATGGCGCGGAGATTCGCGGAGGAACAGCCAACTGCACGGTCATCATAGCGAACGAGGAGATCGGTTCCCCGGTGGTGCAGAACCCTTCAGCGATGATGATTTTTAATGATGCGTCGTTCAAAAAATTTGAAAGCCGGATAAAACCGGGCGGTCGGCTCTTCCTGAACACCTCGTTGGTGCATGAAGCGCCCACCCGATCGGACATCGGCAGGATCGAAGTGGAGGCCAATGATATCGCCGACGAACTCGGAGACATTCGCATTTCGAACATGGTGATGCTCGGCGCGTTTCTCGAGCAAACCGGAGTGGTTTTGTTTGATTCCGTCATCGCCGCGCTCAAACAAGCGCTGCCCGCGCGGAGGCATTCACTCATACCATTGAACGTGAGTGCTTTAAAGCGCGGCGCAGAGGTCATTTCAAACGCCGCCCGATAAATCATACGCTGTCCTTGTTCCGAATCAACGCCGATCAATGCTTTTTTTGCCTTGAACAAAAAAAACGGAAATCCTAGCCTGTCTGTGCGTGCGACGCGTGTGTTCCGCGACTGATCCGAACAAGGCTGAAGAAAGAGGCCTTTTGTTTCGCGCAAGCGGTAATGGCGAAAAGTCGTTTAATCCGCACCGGCCTGCATGGCCAGGGAAGTATTACCTTGACTTTTAACCCCTTTTTTTGGTATATTTTTTTTGATATCGAATTGATAA
>JBGPUS010000115.1:0-6751 GCA_041491325.1 Nitrospirota bacterium
AATCCATCCACCATCGACATCAAAAACATTCTCGTCGGCCCGAGCTTTTCCCATCTGTTGGGGACCGATGACCTGGGAAGAGACGTGCTCTCACGGATGCTCTGGGGCGGCAGGATTTCTCTTGAGGTAGGCTTTGTCGCCGTCGGGATCGCCACCATCATCGGCATCATATTAGGCGCCATTGCTGGGTACTACGGCGGCTGGCTCGACAGCGTGATCATGAGAAGCGTGGACATCATGCTGAGCATCCCCACGATCTTTCTGGTGCTCGCGGTGATCGCCATCCTTGAGCCGAGCATTATCAATATCATGATCGTGATCGGGCTCACGAGCTGGATGGAGCCTGCCCGGCTCATCCGCGCCGAGTTCATATCGCTCAAGGAACGTGAGTTCGTGATAGCCGCGCACGCCATGGGCGCGACGGACAACCGGATTATCATAAAGCATGTGCTGCCGAACGGCCTCTCCCCCATCCTCGTTTCCGCGACCATGGGCGTCGGCGGGGCCATCCTGATCGAATCCGCGTTGAGCTTCCTCGGCCTCGGCGTTCAGCCCCCTACTCCGAGTTGGGGTAGCCTGCTCTCCTCCGGCAAGGACAACATCGAGATTGCCTGGTGGCTCTCAGCCTTTCCCGGCCTCGCAATTCTCATCACCGTTCTCGGTTATAATTTGCTGGGTGAAGGCATACGGGATGCGCTCGATCCGAGGCAACGAGAATAGCTTGCGCAATACTGTATCATACAAGGGCGAGATTTCACAAAAAGTGAATAGTTCTATAAGCAGAGCTGAGATCACGGCTCCATCCTGAATAATGCAACAGCGGATTGCTGCCCGAGATTGGATGGTTCAACTGGTATAACAGCTGAGAAAGGCCAGGCCAGGAGACCACGGAGCTTGTCACTGAGATTTTCACTGATGAAAAAAACAGGAAACTTTTTTCGAGGTGTTTCGTCTAATACACGAGAAACAGATGAGTTGCAGTATTGTCAGGTTCAGGTAGACAGGAAGGGAGGATGCTCTGCATAAGCTTTTCTCGGAACATCAGCATTACATCTACAATCTGGTCTATAGTCTCTGCAGTGATACTGCCGACGCAGACGATCTCGTGCAGGAGACGTTTATAAAGGCGATGAGAGGTATAAAGGATTTTCGGAAAGAATCGAATATCCGCACATGGCTGAGCCGGATTGCCATAAACACCTTTATCGACGCGAAGCGAAAGGAAAAGCCTCACGTGTCGCTTGATCTTGGGCTTGTCGCATGTCCGTCGGGAGGGCCGGAGAGAACGATTATCAGAAAAGAAATGCAGTGGTGCGTGCGACATGTGTTGCTGCATCATGTTGCGAAGGAGCACAAAATCGTCTTGGTGCTGCGCGATATGTACGGATACAGCTATGAGGAGATCGCCGACATCGTGAAGATATCCGTACCGGCAGTAAAGTCGAGGCTGCATCGCGCCAGGAGCGCTTTTTATAACCATTTGGTGAAATCCGGTTGCGTGAGCTTTGTGAAGGATTACACCTGCTACTGCGAGGGGGCGGCACTCCATGAAGTGTATACATGACATAGTCCTGATAAGCCGTTATCTGGAAAAAGAACTTACTACTAAACAAATGAATGAGGTGGATGCTCATCTGAAGCAATGCCGGGCGTGCCGCAAGGAGCTGGAGAGACTGCAAACAGCAATGACAATTATGAAATCGGTGCAGAACGTGGAAATACCGAGAGATTATACTGAATCCGCGAGGCGGAAATTGAACGGGTGATCGCTATACTATGCTGTCCACCCGTTTTTTGGGCGGAGACGCCTGTCGGGTCAGAGCCGTCTTTAATGAAACGAAAGAAACATGGGGGGGAAATGAAAAAAGAAGAGCGGGACGAAGAGCTCGAGAAGCGGATGCACATGTTTGATGGCTGGGTAAAGGAAGGCAAGATTCCAAGCTCATCAAAGGTCATCCCGGTAAAGGAATCGGTGGGAAGTTTGCAATGGGTGCTCCCGACGCAGCAGGTTTTGGAAATTCTGCGGAATTCGCGTTCATATGCATTAGCCAATTGTGTGTGCAGGACTAAGCACAAACGATGCGATAATCCGCTGGAGGTCTGCTTTTATACGAACGACGTGGCCGACAAAAAGGTCGAGCAAGGGGCAGCTCGTCGGGTCGATCTCAAGGAAGCCACAGAGGTACTGAAACTGGCAAATAAGCATGGACTGATTCATCTGACCATCTACAATCCCGAGCAGCATCTGTATGCCCTCTGCAGTTGCTGCGAATGCTGCTGCCACGATATCGAGTTCATGAAAAAACTCGGACGCCCGGACCTTGTCGCCCATGCCGACTATATCGCGTCTGTAGATAAAGAAAAATGCATTCACTGCGGGGCCTGTGCGGAGCGATGCGTATTCGGGGCTCAAGTGATACAGGATGACAAGACGGTCTTCATGCCGGAGCGATGTTACGGATGCGGACTCTGCAACACCACCTGCCCGTCAAATGCCATAAAGATGGCGCTAAGGTCGAAGGGACTGTAGCTGGTCGCTGAAGGCGGGGGACGCCGCATCTCCCGCCTTCGTATCCTTACATAGTTCTACCGTATTATCTTATGGTTTCGAATCGTTACAACCGTTTCATTGTAGGTGAGCCACCTATAGGGCGAGCCCCATCCGCCAAGATAAGCTATACTATTATTATGGCAATGGTATTCATCGATTACACCCAGCTCTACTACACGGCGATCGCAAAAACCGGGGTCCCTCAGACGATAAGCGGCAAATTCGTCCGGATCCGGAACGGATCGACAGATTATCTCGTCCTCTCGCCAAAAGATTTCACAAAGTACCACGCCAATATCGTGGAGCGGTTTTGTCTCGACAAGGGGATCGAGGGCGGCTACGACCTGGAGCGCAAGCGTTATGACATCTATGACCAGGCATGGGTTGTAACCGGTGGCGGAAAATATGAACTCGATAGGAAAAGAAAAGCCATCAAGCTTTATGACAACTCGATGGCGTATGGAAAATTTGAAGTGTCCGGACTCAGGGAAATAATCCTTGCCGATCCGGAATTCTCCGGTTTTACGGTTCGGATCGAATAGTTCACTGCTGTATCTGCTTCGTCTTTGCTTGCTTCTTTGCCCTCTTCTTATTCGACTTATACCGGTTTATGGCCTTCTCGTGCGCGCTGTAATCTTTTGAGAAATAGTGGCTGCCGTCGCCCTGGGCCACGAAAAAAATATACTCTACATTGTCCGGATACAACGTGGCTAGGATTGCGCCTGCGCCGGGGTTCGCAATGGGGCCCGGCGGAAGTCCTTTGTGGAGATAGGTGTTGTACGGCGAGGGCCTTCTGAGGTCTTTGGCGGTGACCTTCGTTATCCATGCCTTGGTGCCGTATACGGCGGTCGGGTCTGCCTGGAGCTTCATGCCCTGCTTGAGCCGGTTATGATAGACCGCTGCGATCAGTTTACGTTCGGACGAAACCTTCGCCTCTTTCTCGACAATAGAGGCCAGGGTAATGATCTGCTGCTCGGTAAACCCCAGATCTTTTGCGCGGCTCCGGTAGCTGTCGGCGAATACGGCCTTATAACGCTGGACCATCTTTCTCGGGATATCTTCAAGCTTGATGCCCTTGGGCAGATAGTACGTGTCGGGAAACAAATAACCTTCGAGCGTATCGGCCTCCACGCCGAGCGAGTGCGTATACTCCTTGTTTTTCACCAGCTTGATGAACTCATCGGGATCTTTGAGAAGCGGCGTTTGAGATACGGTCCAGCCTATCTGGTAGAGATTGTAGCCCTCCGGGATCACGACCTCGTATTCGATGATCTTGCCGCTGCGCAAGGCCCCGAGCACTTCCCACATGCTCATGTTCGTGTTCAGACCATAGTACCCCACGCGAACTTTGCGGCTGATGCCTTCGATTCTGCCGACGATTTCGAAATAACTCCGATAGCGGATGATGCCTTCTTTTTGAAGAGCGCCCGCAATGGCCTTGAAGCTCATACCCTCGGCCACCTGGACTTCCTTCCAGGCCCGCTCATTTGACGGCGGAATGAAAAAGGCTATGTATACATGAATAATGGACGTGAGCGCGGCAGTGGCGATAAGGAACGACCACCACGGGTTCTTTTTGATCCATGTTCGTATTATTTGCCATCGGAGACGCGCTGCTTCGATGATGTCTTCTTTGCGCATGAATGAACAACCTCGCTTTATATTCTCGTCATGGGGCGATAAAGCCCTCGTATACGGCAGAGCATACTATAAACCGAAGCCATCCGGTCCGTCAACAACTTTTGAGGCTTACTGGATCTCTTGAACTAACCAGTGGAAATGGAAAACGCACCCTAAAGGGTGCGGCTACATTCTTTACAAAGCAACGCAGGTTGGTTTCGTTACCTGGTTTTTTCAGCAGTCTATTAAAGTTGCCCTGATCTTAGTATCCCGACCAGTATCCAGAGCCCCAGGAGCGCGGCGAGGACATAGCCGATCAACCCGATCACCGGCAGGTCGAACAGCATCGGTCCCTTGTTCGAATGGATGATTATGGAGGATGCTACGATGATGGATGCCGTGATGACGCTGAAGGCGAGGCGGTTGCTTGATTTGTCGATATCCCTGATAAGGCGGCTAAGCCCCTCGTGGTGGATAGTGACGCGTATTTCGCCGTGCGTTATCTTTCTGAAGGCCAACTTCAGCTGTTTCGGCAATATCGCGGCGGCATCGGAAAATTCAGACAGGCTCTTCCGCGCGGCAGCAACAGCGCGGAGCGGGTTCCGTTTCCTGCGCACCAATTCCGCAATATACGGTTTTGCGGCTTCAACGTAGTTGAACTCCGGGTCGAGCTGTTTCAGAATGCCTTCCAGTGTGATGAGCGCCTTATCCATGAGGTACAGGTTCGAGGGAAGCTTCAGCCGGTGCCGGAGAAGGATGGCCGTGATGCGATCTACGTACGCGCCGAAATCGATTTGTTTCGCCTGCATGATGTAGTAGGGTTCGAGGAACTCCACCAGGTCTTCTTTTAATTCGCGCTGGAACTTTTCGATGTCGGCGGTCGACTCCTCGTAGACAAACCCCAGCTCCACGTACTGCTGGACGAGGGCATCGTAATCATGGTTTGCCAGAGCAAGAAAAATGGCCGCAAAGTGCTCCATATTTTCATCGCTGACGCGGCCCATGATGCCGAAATCAACGAGGCCGAGCCTGCCGTCTTTCAGCACGAAAATATTTCCGGGATGCGGATCGGCATGAAAAAACCCGTCCTGCAGAACCATTTTGAAATATGCGGCGCCTCCTTTGAGGGCAATGTCCCGCCTGCTGAAGCCATCGCGGTCGAGGCGCGCGAAATCATCGATCCGGATGCCCTCCACCCGTTCGAGAACAAGCACGCGCTTACTCGATAGCTCCGTGTAAACTTTCGGAATGTACAGGGCCGGACTGTGTTCAAAATTTTTCCTGAGCTGGGCCGCGCTGGATGCCTCGACAAAAAAATCGAGTTCCCGCTTGATGGTGCGCGCAAACTCCTCGACGATTCCCGGCACATTATACGGGCGCATTTCAGGGACCCGCGTTTCGATAAGGTCGGCAAGGCCGCTCATGATGCTGATATCGCGCTCAATGATGCGGACAATGTGGGGTCGCTGGACCTTGATCATCACTTCGCGTCCGTCACGGAGCGTTGCTCGGTGGACCTGGGCGATAGACGCCGCGGCCGTGGGAATATCGTCAAAGGACGAGCAGAACGCGCTGATCGATGTTTTGAGGTCTTCTTCGATGATCTTTTTCGATTCTTCGGAGGGGAACGGGGCTACGGAGTCGGTGAGTTTCAGGAATTCGCGTGAATATTCGATAGGCAGCATGTCCGGACGGCATGCCAGTACCTGTCCGAGCTTGATGAATGTAGGCCCTAAATCCTCGAACATCAGCCGTAAACGTTCGGGCGCGCTGATCCGATGCTCGAGGGCGGTCGGCTGTTTGAACGTAACGAGACGCCTGCCCAGCGAGAAGAACCGCTGAAGGCCCATCTGTTCCACGAGGTGGCCGAACCCGTGGCGGGATGCGACCGCGATAATCCGTCCGATCCGCGGGATGTCCCGGAAATGTCGTTTTCTAGAACCGAAAAGAGACATCAGCGTCGCGGCGGCCCGCGTTTACGCCCCGCTTTTCCCGCCGTCTCCTTCAATTTTCGAGAGTCTCGTGGAAATGCTCTGCAGTTTCTTTTCCATCTTCTCAAGGTCATCCCGGGTCGGGATGTTGAGTTTCTCAAAGACAGCCGTAACCGTGTCCTTGATCTTGTTGTCCACGTCCTTGGCGCTCTCCTCTGCCTTGGTGGCCCATTCCTTCACGAGCGTGGCACCCTCGTTTTTGGAAAGTTCTCCGGCTTTTACCAGTTCATCGACGAATTCGCGCGCCTTTTCCTGCGCTCCCAGTCCCGCCAGCATGGCCTTCTTGATCACCTCTGACACAGTCATGATAGCCTCCTCATTAGATGTCTTTGCGCCGTGGGTATGCTTTACTGCTTCTTAGTAATTATAGCATACAATGCGTCGAGGGCCGGGCCAAGCTTCTCGGGGTCCTTTCCGCCCGACTGAGCCAGATCGGCTTTTCCGCCTCCGGTCCCGCCGAGAATAGCCGCCATGTCTTTAATGATCTGTCCCGCGTGGAATTTGGCGGTGAGGTCCTTTGAAACCATCACCACAAGGCTCACTTTTCCGTCTTTAACCGACCCGAGGGCGAGGATACCTGAGCCGAGCT
>JBGPUS010000116.1:0-6740 GCA_041491325.1 Nitrospirota bacterium
CACGTCGCTCAGCCTGGCTCTCATCTCGACAAAGAAAAGTTCGGTCATGGAAAGCGTAACTCCGGCGCAGACACAGACGGCCCCGGCAGCGCCGGTTGCCCCGCCCGCGGAGACGCCGCAGCCGACGAAATAGCGCCGGGCGTGACGTATCGGACGCCGCACAGATCCATAGGGTAGGCATTGCCTACCCTTTTGCTTTTTCAGTCATGAAAACCAAAACAGAAAAAAATCCTTCACCACAGAGATCTCAGAGAAATTCGAGGAGTCTTTTTTCTTCTTGTAAAGAGTTTCTTAATTCTCCACGCCCTCTGTGGTTGATTTTTTGTTCGTTTTTTCTGGTTCTTCCCGCCTGCGGCCAGAAGATCGAGCGGAATCCGAACTCTTTCGTCGAAAGTTCTATCGGTGATGCCCGGCGGCTGAACCCGGTCATTGCGAATGACTCTGCTTCGGGAACGATAAACGACCTGCTCTTCAACGGCCTGGTGAAGTACGACAAGGACATCAAGGTCGTCGGCGATCTGGCGGAACGCTGGACCATCTCGAACCACGGCAAGACCATCACCTTTTATCTCCGCAAGGGGGTGAAGTGGCACGATGGCGCGGAGTTCACCGCCGAGGACTGCCTCTTCACCTACCAGAAACTTGTTGATCCGAGTGTAGTCACGCCCTACAGCAGCTCGTACATGGACGTGCTCAAGGCCGAGGCCCCGGGCAAGTACGTTTTCCGGGTAACGTACAAGGAGCCCTTTTCGCCGGCGCTCGAGAGCTGGGGCATGGGCCTGCTTCCAAAGCATCTCCTCGCGGGCAAAGACGTCAACACCGATGCGTTTAACCGGCGCCCCATCGGAACCGGGCCGTATAAGTTCAAGGAGTGGATCTCCGGCCAAAAGATCGTCCTCGATGCGAACGACGATTATTTCGAAGGCAGGCCCCATATCGACCAGGTCATTTACCGCATCATCCCGGACAGCGCAACCATGTTCCAGGAGCTGCTTTCCGGCGGCGTGGACATGATGGGCCTGAACCCGCTCCAGTATTTGAGAAAGAGCGAGACGCGGAGGATCAAGGAAAACTACCGGAAGTTCCGCTATCCGGCAAACGGCTTCACCTACCTGGGATACAATCTGCGCAGCTCTCTCTTCAGCGAGGTAAAGGTGCGCCAGGCTCTCTCGTATGCGATAGACCGGCAGAGTATTATCGATGGCATCGTGCTCGGGCTTGGAAAGCCGTGCACCGGGCCTTTCTCGTATGTGTCGTGGGCCTATAATCCGAACGCCAGGAGTTACGCGTATGATCCGGAGCGCGCAATGCGCATGTTGGCCGAGGAGGGCTGGAAGGCGCCAGGTCCCGGCGGCGTCCTGGAGAAAAACGGCAGGCCTCTTCGCTTCACCATCATGACCAACCAGGGCAATACCGAACGTATCCGCGCGGCGGAGATTATTCAGCAGAATTTCAAAAAAATAGGCGTCGAGGTGAACATCAGGGTCATGGAATGGCAGGCGTTCCTCGAGCAGATAGACAAACGGTCCTTCGATGCCATTCTCCTCGGTTGGGGAATGGGCCGCGACCCCGATGTGTACGATATATGGCATTCGAGCAAGACTAAAAAAGGGGAGTACAACTTCATCGGCTACAAAAACGAGGAAGTCGACCGCCTGCTCGTAGAGGGCCGCCGGACGTTCGACAGGGAGAAACGGAAGCAAATCTACTACCGGATCCATGCAATCCTGGCCGAAGAGCAGCCCTATGCGTTCCTGTATGTTCCGGACGCGACGCCGATCGTGCATAAGAGATTTAAGGGCATCGAGGCAGCGCCGCTCGGTATTTCCTATAACTTCCGGGAGTGGTATGTGGCGAAGAACAGGGCGGAGTGGTAGCTAAAAACAGTTCGGAGTTCGGAGTTCACAGTTCGGAGTGTATGGGAATCATCAACGTTCAAAATCTGACCAAGCGCTTCAAGTCCCTGACCGCCGTGGACGGAATTTCCTTCTCGGTGGAAGAAGGCGAGGTCTTCGGCTTCCTCGGGCCGAACGGCGCGGGCAAGACCACGACCATCAATATCCTCTGCACGCTGCTTGGGGCGACCAGCGGCAACGCCGAGCTCGCGGGTTTCGACTGCGCCCGGCAGCCCGACCAGGTGCGCTCCCTGATCGGCCTTATCTTTCAGGACACGACGCTGGACGCCGGGCTCACGGCCTACGAAAACCTGAAGTTCCACGCCTACCTCTACAACCTCGACCGCAAACAGACCGAGCGCAGGATCGACGAAATGCTCGATGTGGTCGAGCTCCAAAACCGCAAACACGAACTTATTAAAAACTTCTCCGGCGGCATGAAGCGCCGCCTCGAGATCGCGCGCGGGCTGCTGCACTATCCCCGCATACTGTTCCTGGACGAGCCCACCCTCGGTCTCGACCCGCAGACGCGAAACACGATCTGGGCCTTCATCAACTCGTTGCGGGTAAAAGAGAAGATCACGGTCTTCATGACGACCCACTACATGGAAGAGGCCGAGAACTGCGACCGCATCGCCATCATCGACCACGGCAAGATCATCGCGCTCGATACGCCCGGCCGACTCAAGGAAATGGTGCGCGGCGATATTATTCATCTCGTTACCGTTGACAATCAGCGGGCCATGGAGGAAATCCAAAGGACCTTCAGCATCGCCGCGCGTGAAGAGAACGGCGGCCTCGTGCTCGAAACGGAGAAAGGGGACGAATTCATTCCCCGGCTGATCCATTCGCTTCCGATTCAGACGCTATCCGTGAGCCTCAAAAAGCCCACGCTGAATGACGTCTTTCTGAAACTCACGGGAAGGACGATCCGGGAAGAGATTCTCCAGGACAACAAGGAAATTACGCGGGAATTCGTCCGCACTCACCGGAGGGCGCAGCGATGATCCAGCTCCGGCCCATATACGTTATTTGTCTTCGGGAGTTCATCAAGTTTTTCCGTGAGAAGAGCCGCCTCCTCGGCACGCTGGCCCGGCCCGTGCTCTGGCTCTTCGTGGTAGGCAACGGCATGAGCGCGCTCATAAAGCCGCAGGCGGGTTTTTCCTATCTGCAATTCATCTTCCCGGGCATGATCGGCATGACTATCCTCTTTTCATCGATCTTCTCGTCCATCTCCATTGTCTGGGACCGGGAATTCGGGTTCATGAAGGAGATGCTCGTCGCGCCTATCTCGCGCCTCTCCATCGTGTTCGGCAAGGCGATCTCGGGCACGTTCATATCCGTGGCCCAGGCGATCATCATCCTGGTCCTCATCCCCGTGCTCGGCATCCACATTACGCTCATGCAGTTTTTCGAGGTCGTGGCCGTGTCCTTCCTCGTCTCCTTCTGCATCACCTCGTTGGGGATTTTGATCGCGGCGCGGCTGACATCTTTTGACGGGTTCAACATCATTATGAACTTCCTGGTTATGCCCATGTTTTTCCTCTCCGGCGCCATGTACCCGGTCACGTCCATGCCGGCTGCTCTGAGAGGACTCTCCCATATCAATCCGCTTACCTACGGTATAGACGCGTTCAAGCACGTGTTGCTCAAAAACGGCGCGCCGCCTCTCGGCCCGGAGTTCCCGCTCTTTCTCGACCTGCTCATCGTAACGGCCGTCTCGATCATTATGATCACCTTTGCGGCGTGGTCGTTCAGACGGAAAGAGTAAGAAGGGGACCCCTGAAAAATCAGTTGCCGACAACTCATGCGGGGTGTTATAGTAAAATCGCAAACCGTGACTATTGTGTTCCGCCGCCCAGGTCTTTTTTCTTTATTAAGGCGCGCTGCTTGCGCGAAGGCATGGGGAAAAGGGACCTGTCGATGCATACTCTGTTCTTACTGTTGGCGCTCCTTTTGGCGCATCCTTCCGCTGCCGCGGAGCCGGACGCACTTCACCTCGGGAGCGAAGGCCATTATTCTCTGACACCCTATCTTACGTATGTCGAGGACGTATCGGCGCGGCTCACGGTCGACGACCTGCTGCGTCCTTCCGCGGGTATTTTATTTCTCCGACCCGGCGGCCGTGAGGTCAACTTCGGCTACTCCCATTCCGTGTTCTGGCTGAAGGCAGTTCTGCGCGGGGACAACCGGACCGCGGAAAAGTTTTTTCTGGAGCTCGCCTATCCGACCCTGGACCGGGCAACAGTCTTTCTCACGGCTGCCGACGGGAGCCGCCAGATTGCGGAGGCGGGCGACCTGCAGCCCTTCGCCGCGCGCCCTTACCGCCATCACAATCTGGTGTTTCCCCTCCTATTGCCTGCCGGCGAGGAGGCCGTTCTGCTTATCCGGGTGCAGTCGGAAGGCAGCCTCACCGTGCCTGCCACGTTGTGGCGGGAATCGGCCTTTTACCGCGAGAGCCTCAATGAATACGCGATCCTGAGCCTCTATTTCGGCATTCTCGGCGCCCTCTTTCTCTACAATTTCCTGCTTTACCTGTCGCTGCGGGAACAGGTGTACCTGGCGTACATCGGTTTCGTTGCCAGCATGGCAGTCGGGCAGCTTTCCCAGTGCGGGTTCGGCAACGAGTTCCTGTGGCCCGCCTTCCCCGCCTGGGGCAATATAGCCTATCCTATCGGCTTCGCGGCCACGGGTTTTTTCGGGGCCCTTTTCACCAGGTTGTTTCTCGACACGCGCCGAAGCACCCCCAAACTCGACCGAATGATCGTGTTCCTTGCTGCAGGCTTCGCTTTTGCCGCCCTGTCCCCGGTTTTTATTCCCTACCAGGCAACGGCGATTCTCACTTCGCTGCTCGGTGTCACCTTCTCGGCGGTCGCGGTGGCGGCAGGCGTCTTCTGCCTGCTGAAGGGCCATCCCGGCGCCCGCTACTTCCTGCTGGCGTGGACCCTGCTGCTCTTCGGGGTCGGCATGCTGGGCATGCGCAACCTGGCGTGGCTGCCCACCACTTTTGTTACCAGCTACGGCATGCAGATGGGCTCGGCCCTGGAGATGCTGCTTCTTTCCTTCGCCCTGGCCGACCGCATCAATCACATGCGCCTCGAGAAGGACGCGGCGCAACAGACCGCGCTCTTGATTTCGAACGAAAAGGAAAAGGAGCTGGCGATCAAGGCACGGGAGTGGGAGCACACCTTCAACTCCATATCGGACATGGTCGTCATTCTCGATCGTGATTGCCGCATCATGAAGGCGAACAAGGCCGCCATCGCGTTCCTGGGGGCGGGCCCGGATGCGCTGCTCGGCCGTAACTGCTATGAACTGCATCACCAAGACGGACTGCGACCCGAGGCCTGCTCCTGCCGCGACACGTTCGACGTGGGAAAGTCAGCGACCTCGGAATTTTATGAGCCCCGGTTCGGGCGATTCGTCGAGGTTTCCACCTCGCCGATCTTCAATGCCGAGGGCCGCGTGGCTTCGGCCGTCCATATCACCAAGGATATAACCTGGCGTAAAAAAATGGAAGAGGAACTCATCAGGACCCGGAAGCTCGACTCGCTGGCCGTGCTGGCAGGCGGGATCGCCCACGACTTCAACAACATGCTGACCATCATCCTGAGCACCACCGCCCTTGCAAAGATGTACGCCAAGGACGACGCGAAGGTCATTTCCAAGATCGAGGAGGCTGAACGGGAAATCCTCCGTACCCGCGACCTTACGAACCAGATCCTCACCTTTGCCAAGGGCGGGGCGCCGGTCAAACGGCTCTCGTCGTTCCCGGAGCTGCTTCGGGACACGGTTGAGTTTTGCCTAAAGGGCTCGAACGTCGGGTGCGAGCTGTCCCTTACCGAGGGCCTCTGGGCGGCGGAAATCGACCGCGTTCAGATCAGCCAGGTTGTCTGCAACATCGTCATCAACGGCGTCCAGGCCATGCCCGCGGGAGGGACTATCACGGTGAGCGCGCTCAATACGGTCATCGACGAACGCACGGACCTTCCCCTTAAACCCGGGAAATACGTCCGCATAGACCTCAAGGACAGGGGCCTCGGCATTGCGAACGAACACCTGCCGAACGTTTTCGACCCGTTTTTTACGACCAAGGCAGGAGGAAGCGGTCTGGGGCTTGCGACGAGCTATTCCATCGTGAAGAAGCACAGCGGGTACATCGACGTAAAGACGCGGCCCGGGGAGGGAACGGTTTTCACCGTGTATCTGCCGGCCTCGGCCGAAGTCCACGCGCCGGAGCCCGCGCAACCGGCGCCGGAACTTCGGGGCGGCGGCAGGGTGCTGCTCATGGACGACGATGAAGCGCTCCGCGCAAACGTGGCTGAAATGCTTGAGACCCGCGGCTACGACGTTGAGACGGCCCGGAACGGAGAGGAAGCGATCATCCTCTACAAAAGGGCGCTGGCCCACTCGCGGCCGTTCGAGGCCGTTGTCCTCGACGTGACGATCGTCGGCGGCATGGGGGGAAAAGACTGCATCGGACATCTTCTTAAAATAGACCCGGGCCTCCCGGGGATCGTCATAAGCGGCTACTCCGAGGACGCCGTCCTTGCCGAGTTTTCCAGGTACGGGTTCAAGGATGCGTTGCCGAAGCCTTTTACGATCGAGGAGCTTCAAGAGAGGCTGCAGGGCGTGATGGCCGGCAGGGGGGGCGGCGATGCATAAGATCCTCGTCGTGGAAGACGAAGCGAAGATACGGAAGAACATCGGCGAAATCCTGGCCGGGAACGGCTTTCAGGCCCTTGAGGCGTCCGGGGGCGCCGAGTGCATCGACCTCTTCCGGCGGGAGCGGCCTTCAGCAGTGCTCCCGGATCTCAACATGCCCGGCATGGACGGGATCGAGAC
>JBGPUS010000117.1:0-6739 GCA_041491325.1 Nitrospirota bacterium
CGTAGTTGCCGGCCCGCTGGTAAGAAGTTCCTATCACGCAGATAAATACGGGGGAGCATAGACATATTTTGCAGCAGCATAGCCGGAGAAAATAGGCTTTCTTTTACTGATTTGACATAATATACATTATCAGACAAAATGGAATATTAAGTAAAGCATTAAGTCGCGACTGTGTATTCCTTGTTTTTATGGGATAAATTTCTATTGGATTGCATTCTTGGGTGGAAGTGATAAACTTCTTGCCGTCATTAAAAAACGCACACTAAAAGGTGCGGCTACGTTCGATACAAACAAAAAATCAATGCGTCAGGATTTTGTTGCCGCAGGCTTCAGCCTGCGTTAAGGATAAACGCTGATTCAATAGGTCGTCAAGACTCTTCAATAACCTGTCAAAACTTCATACTCATCAAAGCGATAAGCCTGCTGGTATTATCCAAATCCTTCGTATGTTTGTGCACATACTGAGTTCCGATCGTCACATTGAAGCGCTCATTGACCAGCCGAATGCCATACGTGATGCCGTAGTAGTCGCCTCCATTTACGGGCCTTGGCGCTCCGTTCAGCATGATGATCTCGTTTCTTCCATTCACCAAGGTGTACTCAATGAACATCTGGAGGTTCCGGTATTTACTGACAGGCAAGAGTATGCCTGCGTTATAAACCCCGTAAATATCACGGAGGCGTTTTTCAAGCGGGTCCTGTGCCACGGCCTGGGCGTCCGCATAGACGCCCAAGATGTGTTCTTTCCAGCTTATTTCAGTTCCGGTCGATAGACCCAACCGCATTCCCCAGTGGACCACGGCGCTTATCGTCCGGTCGCTGTTGTCTTCCGTCGGGACCATGCCGGCGATGATCAGGGCCAAGGCCGGCCGAATGGAGTCCTCCGGTTGCGGCAAAAAGTTCCATTTATACGAGACCTCAAGGTCCCCTGTCTTGCGCTCGATCGAAGTGACTGTGCCCGTAGGACTTGAAGAGACTTCCTTGATTTGCAAGTATGAGCTCCGCACGGCAAGCTCAGAATTATTGGTCACACCGATACTGACGCTTACCGGAACTTCCGTCATGGAGAAATTAGGTGTGATGCTGCTCTCGGTCAAAATGCCCCCTCCTGTTTCGAGGACTCCTTTCGGGAGCGTATAGGGCGCCGTTGTAAACAACAGGCCCGTAAGCCCAGAGATGTTCACCGGGCGGTTCACGATGTCGAGTTCTTCGGCTGAACCGTGAGTGCTGCATATGGGCAAGAACATACTCGTGACAAGAACCAGTGTTATTATAATGAATCTTTTTTTCACGCAGAAATCCCCATGAACGAAATTATTGGTGATTGTAGACCACGCTGTATTTGTCTAAGGTGCGCACTATTCGAGCGAACGCTTCCAGCCGCGTTCAAATTCTTCGTAGGAGACCGTGATGCCGTTGCTGAGCGCTTTGGCAGTGTTCGAGCCGACGGCAAGTTCGTCCAGCACGGACTTTACGCGATACATGCCGAAGGAATCTATCATATAGCGGACCGACGAGAGGCTGAAAAGATAGGCAAACGCTGCCTGGTTGTTGTCCAGCCCCATGAACGAGCCTTCCAGGTTCGAGAGCGGCGGCAGCTTGCCGGCCTGCGCAATGCGCCTCAGCAGGTCTCTTCGCTGTGAATCTACCTCTCGCCCTTCAAAATATTGGGCCAGGCCTTCGTTTAACCAGGTGGGGCAACGCGGTGTTATCGAGCGGACAACAGCGTGCGTGTATTCATGGAAGAGGATCCTCCTGAGCCCGGGCGTTTCCTGCTCGATCCCGCCTATCGGGACGCGGATTTTGCCGTCGTATAAGCCGCCGCTCCAGCCGGGCGCATCGGTCACCTCCTGAAATTGGCGGTCGGAATAGAGGATCACCTGGATCTCCCGGTCGGGATAGTACGACAACGCCCTGCCCTCCACACCGTAGGCATCCTCAAGTATCCTGAGGACGATCTTTCCCGCCTCGATCTTCTCCCTGCCCTCGTATTTAATCAGGAAGTGGCTGGTAACATCTCGGTTGAAGTCTTTTTCGGTCCGGTGCTCTTTTTTAATGCGTTCGAGTCGCGCGCGTAGGGCGGCGGCCCCCGGATTCAGCTCTACGGCCTTTTCCCAGTTCAAAACCGCGGTTTCAAGATCGTCTTTACGGTAGTAGAGTTCGCCCAGCCATTGATAGGGTTCGGCGTTTCGCGGGTTCAGTTTGGTGGATTTCCTCAGTTCCCGCTCAGCGGCATTATCGTCCCGCAGTTGATAATAGGCCACGCCGAGCCCGAGACGGGCTTGCCAGTTTTCACTGTATCGCAGGGCCTGTTCAAACGAATCGCGCGCGGCCTCGTAATTCCCCGCTTTCATCTGCTCCATCCCGGTCCTGAGATATCCCGCCTGGACATTCTGTTCAGCCGTCTGGGCGGATGCGGTCATAAGGGGAACTATCATGCCGATCATGACTGCAAGTATGCCGTATTTCAGCGTGGTCAGTCTTATCATGACAAAGGCCGACTTCCGGACCATGAATCGCATTGAGCTCCTTTTAGTCCTTCATTACCTTCACCATCACTCTTCGGTCCCGGGGGCCGTCGAACTCGCAGAAAAAGACCGCCTGCCACGTGCCGAGGGCAACCCTCCCCTCCTCCACCAGCACGGCTTTGGAAACACCGACGATGCTCGATTTTATGTGCGCCGCGGAGTTGCCCTCGGTATGGCCGTATTTATCATCGAAGGGAATGACCTTGTTCAGCTCCTTTAAAATGTCACGCCCCACATTCGGATCGGAGTTCTCGTTGATCGTGATCGCCGCGGTCGTGTGAGGGACGTAAACGTAACACACGCCCGAGCGGACCCCGCTCTCGGCCACAATCCGCTGCACCCCCTGCGTGATGTCAATGAGTTCCGTCCGCGAGTCAGTCTTTACCCTGAGTTGCTTGATCATACCACCCCCAAAAAGATGGGTTCAGGGGCCAGGGTCAAGAGGCCGGTTACTTCCGAACCCTGAACCCCAGACCCAGGCCCCTATGATTCATCCTTCAATCCCGACGTCTTCCCGCCCGATCGCGCGCTTTTCCTCGACTATCGGGTAAATAATGTGCGTTATGAGCGAATTGATCCGCGCCAGGCTGCCGATGACGTCGAGATGGATATGGCTCGTTTCAATGGACTCACGGAAACCTTTGCGCAACCGGTCGAGGTGGGCCTGGACGAGCTCCCGTTCCATGAGCCCGAGGTCCTCCTTGTTCCTGAGGACGCGGTCGGCAAGATCGCGGTCGTTACTGGCAAAAGCGGAAATGGCCGCGTCAAAATTGTCGAGGATCCTTTTATGGAATGAAATGATTTCGTCCATCCCTTCCTGCGAGAACGTAAGCCCTTTCGTTATCCTTTTGAGGGCGAGGGGCATAATGTTCCGGTCAATGGTGTCCCCGATGGTTTCCAGGTTGCGGGAAATTTCGAGCACCGTCACCGCGCGCCGGGACTGCGACTCCGTAAGGCTCGACAAGGAAAGACGGGTCAGGTAGAGCCGTATTTGCCGATCGAGGATGTCGATCAGGTTGTCCTTATTCTTAATGGCTGCAATGAACTGAGCGTCGTCGCTCTGGAACACCTTTACCGTATCGACGAGCATTTCTCTTGCGATATCTGACGAGCGAAGCGCCTCGCGCGTGGCCTGCCCCAGGGCGAGCGCGGGGGTACCGAGCACGTGATCATCGAGATACATGGGGCCGAACTTTTTTTCTTCTTCCAGCTCGGGCACGATATGCGCGATCAATTTCGCGAACAGCCCGATAAAGGGCAGGAAGACCACGGCCATAATCACGTTAAAGAGCGTATTGGCGTTCGCGATCTGCCGGGCAATGTCCGGCGTGGTTTCAACGACGAGCCGCTGGAACGGCGCGAGCAGGGGGAGGAACAACAGCACGCCGAAGAATTTAAAAAGCACATGCGCCCAAGCCACGCGCCGGGCCTCCGCGGGCGAGCGCAGGCTCGCGATGAAGGCCGTCGCGCAGGTGCCGATATTCGCCCCCAGAACAATGTATATCGCGGCCGGCAGCGGTATCAGGCCGCTCGTGGCGAGGACGAGCGCCAGGCCGATGGTCGCCGCGCTGCTGTGGATCAGCCCGGTCACAAGCGCGGACAGCAGAATGCCGATGATCGGCGTATCGGTAAGCGCAATGAACACCTGCCGGAACAGTTCGTTCCCCTGGAGCGGCGTCATGGCATCGATCATGATCTTGAGGGAGAGGAAGACAAAGCCGAAACCGAGCAGGCCCTGACCCAGGTTTTTCGGGACCGACTTCTTGGCGTAGAACATGGATGCGAGGCCGACCCCAATTAGAAGCACCGCATAGTCGTAGACGTGAAAGGCGATCAGCTGGACCGTAAGCGTTGCCCCGACGTCCGCCCCGAGGATAACGGCAAGGGTTTGGCGGAAATTCATGAGTCCCGCGGAGACGAACCCCACGAGCATGACCGACGTAGCGCTGCTCGACTGGATGAGGCCGGTGATAAAGGCCCCGCCGCCCACGGCCGTCAGCCGGTTGCTGGTGAGCGAACGGAGCAGCGAGCGGATCTTCGAACCCGCCGCGTTCTGAAGCCCGTCGTTCAGGAGTTTGATGCCGTAGAGCAGGAGGAGCATCCCGCCGAAAAGACTGATGAATATCATACTGATACTATGCCTAAATTTTAATTATTCGTCAAGGTAATCTTCACGATTTTCCCGATTTTTTCCCGATTTTACGAGTGGCGGCATCATTTTGCGCTAAACGAGGCTCTTAACAAACTCGACCTCCTCTTCCCTGCTCTTGACTAAGCCGTCCAGTTTCGCGTTCAGAAGCTCCGCGAGTATCTTTTTGTACCGCGGCCCCGGCGGGAGCCCCATTGCCTTGAGGTCGTCTCCCGTGAGCGCAACCTTGATCTCGCGGAGATGAGTGAGATACAGGGAAATGTACTTCTTAGCCCTTTCCTGATTTGCCTTGGCCATCATCAAGAGAAGCGCCTCGGTATCCATGGGCATGAGAAGTACGTAAACACGGCTCATCGAAAGGTCCGGCGCCCTGGAGAAGAGGTAAAGCACCTCGGTATACCGCGTCCTCGCCTGTTTTACCCGTTCCCTGATCCGGATTGGCGCGGACAACCGCTCAAGCGCTTCCCCGGCTGCGGCGGGCTTAAGCTGGTCGACAAGACCGAGAAAATACACAAACCATTTCTCAACCTTGAGATCCAGGTAGAGGAGTTTAAACCAGGTGAGCGTCTCGTTGATCGCGCCGAACAGCCGCTCTGCCTCCGCCGACGGCTTAATCCCAGGGTGGATGAATTTCAGGAGATCGAGCTCCTTCATGCGCCGGAGAATTTTCAAGGGCTCGGCCTCGGAGAACATCAGCACGAGTTCGGTGTAAAACCGCACGCCGGTTAAGCGATTAAAAAGTTTCATGTTCACGGCCGTCTTTATCAGGTTCTGTGTATGCTTGCTCAGATGAAAATCGAACCGTTGCTCGAAACGAATGGCGCGGAGCACGCGCGTAGGGTCTTCCACGAACGAGAGGCTATGAAGTACGCGAATGGTATGATCTTTAATATCGCGCAGGCCGCCGAAGAAATCAATGAGCTCGCCGAAGTGCTTACGGTTTAATCGCACCGCGAGCGTGTTGACCGTGAAGTCGCGGCGATACAGGTCTTTTTTGATCGAAGACAACTCGATCGTGGGAAGGGCCGCCGGGGACTCGTAAAACTCCAGCCGCGCGGTGGCAATATCAAGTTTGAGCCCATTCGGCAGGATGACGACGGCGGTCCCGAACTGCTGATGGGTCTTCAAACGGCCCCCTGCCTTTTTCACCAGCATTCCGGCAAAGGTAATGCCGTCTCCCTCGACCACGATGTCGATGTCGAGATTAGGCACGCGCAAGAGCAGATCGCGCACAATCCCTCCCACGAGGTAGACGGGAAAGCCAGCCTCGTCCGCCACTTCCCCGATCAGCGTGAGCGCTTCGTTTACCTCGGACGGCAGTCGTTCCTCGATCAGGCCCTTCACGTGCCTGACGGAGCGGAGCAAAGTGTCCTCGGACTCGGGAACATGCGCAAGCCTCTGTTCGTGAAGCGACCTCAGAAGGTCCGTCCGCGTGATCGCGCCCACGAGCGCCCCGCTCCCATTAAGGACGGGTATGAACCGTTGACGTTCCTCGATCATGAGCCGTTCCACCTGGCCCATGGGCATGCCGGGCGATGCGGTCGGGCCGCCGCTCGTCATGAACTCTTCAACCTTCAGCTTGCCCAGGCCGTGAAAGAGCGCTTTTTGCACTACATCGCGCGTGATGATACCCTCATATCTCGCCCCGCTCATGACGGGCAGCACGTTCAGGCTGAACCGCGTCATGGCCTCCCCCGCTTCCGCAATTGCGCTGCCGAAGGGAATGGTCTTGACCGGCGAGGTCATGAGTTCTCTGGCGAGCCTGCCGGGCTTTATATGCTGCTTAAGGATTTCAATAAGTCGTTCCTTGGCCTGCAAGTAGGTCATCTCTTTGACTGAGGCGGATGCCGCCGTGGCATGCCCGCCGCCGCCGAACTCGCTCAGGACCTTGCCGGCGTTAACCTGGGGGGTCCTGCAACGGCCGATGAGATGTGTCTTGTCTCCCATCTGGACCACGAGGAACAAAACGTCGAGGCCGTCCATGTCTCTCATTTTATGCGCGATATTCGCGAGGTCCGGAACAAAGTACGAGGTGTCCGACGCGGCGATGACGACGCGCGTC
>JBGPUS010000118.1:0-6737 GCA_041491325.1 Nitrospirota bacterium
ATGAGAGTTGCCTCGCAAGAACCTAACAGGAGAAGAGAACAACCATGAAACTTCATTTCACGAAAACTAACGGCCCCGTGGACGAGCTGATCAATAAACTGATGGAAACCACTGACGGCATCCGGCGGCCTGAATACGTCCGCGAAATGATCATCGCCTCGCTCATGGCCGGACAGGAAGACGACGAGAGCGCGGACCTCAAGCTTATGAACACGACGCTCAAGGAAATGCGGTTCACCTCCAAGGTGTTCGGCCCTTACCGCCACGTGCGCAAGGTCACGGTCTTCGGCTCGGCGCGCACTCAGCCCGGCGCGCCGTCGTACGAGATGGCGAAGCTCTTCGGCCGCAAGCTCGCCGAAGCAGGCTACATGGTCATCACCGGCGGGGGAGGCGGCATCATGCAGGCCGCGAACGAGGGCGCAGGGTCCGAACATTCATTCGGCGTGAACATTCGCCTGCCGTTCGAACAGAAGGCGAACCCCGTGCTCGAAGGCAACCCGCGGCTCATCACGTATAAATATTTTTTCAACCGCAAGGTCGCTTTCCTCAAGGAGGCCGACGCCGTGGCGCTTTTTCCCGGGGGGTTCGGCACGCTCGATGAGGCTATGGAAACGCTCACCCTGGTGCAGACCGGCAAGCGCAATCCTCTGCCGCTCGTGCTGGTTGACGACCCGTCCTGTTCCTACTGGTCCAAACTGATCAAGCTCCTCGAAGAGGATCTCTTGGCGCAGAACTACATCAGCCCCTCGGATTTCGCGCTCTTTGAACGGGTCTGCTCCGTGGACGAGGCCATCGAGAAAATCAAGCGCTTCTATCGCCGCTATCACAGCATGCGGTATGTGAACGGGCAGCTCGTGGTCCGGCTCGCGTCTCCGCTCGGCGGCGGCGATATCCGAAAACTCAATGAACAGTTTCACGACATCCTCCTGCCGGGAGGAACCATCGTTCCTTCGGGGGCGCTGGAAGCGGAAAAGGAAGATGCCGACATTATCCATCTCCCCCGGCTCGTCCTCGATTTCAACCGCAAGGACTTCGGGAGGCTCAGGAGCCTCATCGATGCGATTAATGATTTCTCTTCTTAAAAACAACAATTGAACCACGGATAAGAAGAACTGTCATTCCCGGAGGTTTAAAAGATTCCCCCGGGGGATTTTGTTGTTAAAACCATATCCCCGATAGGAGCGCTCGGGGATGACGTTGTGTGCTGTCCGTTCGAGTCACCCGTTCTTGTCTCCTACTTATGAAGCACCGCCTCACCTTCGTTCTACCTTGACAATCCCCCAAGCAATGCTAAGCTTGAAATTGAGCAGGCAAGAGCGGCCTCCATCGCAAACAAAGAATAGTGAAACCATCACGCCGTCGGCGTGACATTGCAGAACAGACAGTAATTTTAAATTTATTATTGGCCTAACCGTGTTCATCTGCCTGCGCCCGGCGTTTACGAGCCTGCACCCAACGCATATGAGTGCGAAGCGCGAATGTAGGGTGTGTGAGCGTAGCCCGCTCTTGCGAAGGCGCGGCCATAAACGAGTGTAGGGTGTGGTTACAGATGCCGTTTCTTGGATAAAACGCATGGCGAAAAGGCCCATCGATTCAGTCAAAGCTAAAAAGAGGCGATGGACACAAAAGGCGCTCAAGCCGAGTCTTAAGCAGACGCCTGAACGGCTCCCGTCCTTTACGACAGTGTCCGGCATGTCGATCGATGAGCCGCTGTATACTCCGGCGGACGTTGCCGGGCTGGATTACAGCAAGGACCTCGGCTTTCCCGGAGAATACCCCTATACCCGCGGCATCTATCCGTCCATGTACCGCGGCCGCCTCTGGACGATTCGCGAATTCGCCGGATACGGCACTGCGGAAGAGACCAATAAAAGATTTAAATATCTCCTTAAAAAAGGTGAAACGGGCCTCAGCACGGCCTTTGACCTGCCGACGCTGATGGGCTACGATTCGGACCATCCGCTCGCCAGGGGAGAGGTCGGCAGGTGCGGCGTGGCCGTTGATTCGCTCGTTGACATGGAGGTCTTGTTTAAGGACATTCCCCTCGACAAAATCACCACGTCCATGACGATCAATGCGCCCGCGGCGGCGGTCTTCGCCATGTACCTCGCGCTGGCGAAAAAGAAAAGGGTCCCGTTTTCCCGGCTCGGCGGGACTATTCAGAACGACATCCTGAAGGAATATATCGCGCAAAAGGAATGGATCTATCCTCCGCAGCCGTCGTTGCGGCTCATCACGGACACGATCGCCTACTGCGTCCGGAACGTCCCGAGCTGGCATCCGATCAGCATCAGCGGCTATCACATTCGGGAAGCTGGTTCGAGCGCCGCGCAGGAGCTTGCCTTTACGCTTGCCGACGGGCTGACGTATGTCGAGGCCTGCATAAAAGCGGGGCTGAATATAGATGAATTCGCCGGAAGACTTTCCTTCTTCTTTAATTCCCATAACGATTTCTTCGAGGAAATAGCGAAATACCGCGCGGCCCGGAGGATCTGGGCGCGGGAGCTGCGGAACCGATACCGGCCGAAAGACCCGCGTTCGCTCCTGATGCGGTTTCATACGCAGACCGCGGGGTGTTCGCTTACTGCGCAGCAGCCCTACAACAATATCGCGCGGACGACCATCCAGGCCCTTGCCGCGGTCCTCGGCGGGACCCAGTCCCTTCATACCAATTCCATGGACGAAACGCTCGCGCTCCCCTCGGAGCGGGCCGTGACCATCGCGCTCAGGACGCAGCAGCTCATCGCTCATGAAAGCGGGGTCGCCAATACCATCGATCCCCTCGGCGGTTCGTACTTCATCGAGGCGCTTACCGACCGGATGGAAAAAGAGGTCTATCTCTATTTCAAGAAGATAGACGGCCTCGGCGGGATGGTGGAGGCGATCGGGCAGGCGTATCCCCAGCGCGAAATCGCCCGAAGCGCGCAATGGTATCAGCAGGCAATCGAGAAAAAGGAAAAGATCATCGTCGGCGTGAATGAATTTATCGAAGACGAGGAACCCCTGGACGTATTGAAGATCGGGCCGCAGCACGAACAGAAACAGATCAAGGCGGTGCGGGCGGTCAGGAAAAAGCGGAACGCAAAAAAATGGGACTTGTCCCTGCGCAGGCTGAAGACCGCGGCGGAGGGCCGAGAAAACCTGGTGCCCTTTCTGATCGAGGCAGCGCAGGCACACGCAACCGTGGGTGAAATATCCAGCGCATTAAAAGAGGTCTTTGGTGAATACAAAGAGCCGTCGCCGTTCTAACAAAAAAATCCGCGTTCTCCTTGCCAAGGCCGGGCTCGATGGCCACGATCGGGGGCTCAAGGTCATCGCCATGGCGCTGCGCGACGCTGGCATGGAGGTCATTTATCTCGGCCTGAGGCGCACGCCCGAAGAGATCGTGAACGCCGCGCTCGAAGAGGACATCGACGTCATCGGCGTAAGTCTCCTCACCGGCGCACATACCGTTCTCTTTCCCGAGATTGCGGCCTTAATGAAAAAAAAGGGGCTGAGGGACACGCTGCTGATAGGCGGCGGAATAATACCCGACGAGGACATTGCGCGCCTGAAAAAGAAAGGGGTCGCGGCAATATTCACGCCGGGAGCTAAAACAGCGGAGATCGTCGGATTCATAGAAGGCGCGGTAAAGAAAAAGAACGGTCCGGGATAGCCTTTTTTTCTTCATAAAATCCCTCCCAGCCTCCCTTTTTCAAAGGGAGGGACACCCCTCTTTATCAAAGAGGGGCGGGGGATTTATATGGTTATCTATTTTGAGACGATTTACAAGTCCGGGAATTATTCCTTTTTCCGCCTTGACCTCGGAATATTCTTCCTCTATAATTGCTCTAATATCTGTCCAGCTAAACGCCATAACGGAGGGAAAATAATGAAGAAACTTCTCGGTATTTTTACGGTATCGGCAATCTGTATCCTATCATTCGCATCGCTTGTTTCCGCGGCGGGTTTCGCCCTGCCTGAACAGAGCGCATCAGCCATGGGCATGGCAAGCGCGGTCACTGCCCAGGCGGATGACGCCTCAACCGTGTGGTACAATCCCGCCGGCATGACCAGCCTCGATGGAACCAAAATTTCAGGCGGCATGGTTGCCATCTATCCCACCTTCACCCATGAAAACTCGGACGGGACCACCGATGTCGGCAAACGGGGTTTTCATTTTCCCGTAGATCTCTATGGCGCTCAAAAAATCGACAATAGAATTTCACTCGGCATCGGCATCAACAATCCCTTCGGGCTCTCAACGAACTGGAGCCAGTCCAGCAAAACGAGCCAGGTAGCCACGGAATCCGAAGTAAAAACCTATGAAGTCAACCCCAATATTGCATATAAGATAACTGATGCCCTTTCGGTGGCAGTAGGAGTAGCGTATGTGAAATTAGACGCAACATTGAAGAATGTGCAAAACATAAATCCGGTACCGCCGCCATTTATATTCACAAACTCTAGTTTAAGCGGCGATGGAGACGGGTGGGGTGGCAATGTTGCCGCTTTATATAAAGCTTCCGAGAAGTTCAGCACCGGATTTTCTTATAGGAGCCGCGTGAAAATTGATATCGACGGCACTGCTGAGCTTACGGGGGTGGCAAAAGCTCCGGCGTCAACATCGATCACGCTTCCGGATCTTTTGCAATGGGGCGTCTCGTATAAAGCTACCGATAAACTTACCTTGAACACTGACCTTGGCTATACTTGGTGGTCGACGTATGACAAGATAGCTGTTACATCCTCAAACCCTATCTTTAATAATAAAACATACGATAAAAAATGGAAGGACGTCTGGAACCTTCGCATCGGCGCGCAGTACAAACTTGTTGATGAACTTAAACTGAGGGCCGGGCTCCAGTATGACAAGAACCCTGTTCCTGATAAATACTTCGAGACAAGAGTCCCTGACTCCGACAGGGTCGGCGTTTCGATCGGCACTGGGTATGCGATCGGAAACCTGACCGTTGATGTTGCATACTTATATTTGAAGTTCCTTACCAGGCATATCGACGACAGCGTACAGGATGATGCAACATCAAATCCGAATTCGCTGAACGGAACCTACAAGACAGACGTCCACGTTGCAGCGCTGAATATCTCATACAAGTTTTAACCGTTTACCTGCAAACAATTTCCCTCTCCCTTCATCGGGGAGAGGGAAAAGAAGTTTTCCTCGCAAACCCTTTCCCGGTATTCCTTCCCATGAAAAAAATCATACAAGAGCTGTTACAAGGCGATAAAAGCGCGGCAGCGCGATTGATTTCGCTTGTTGAACAGGACAGGAAACAAAGTGAGCGTATCCTCATGGAGCTTAAACCTTTTCTCGGCAAGGCGCATCGTGTCGGCATTACCGGCGGGCCGGGCAGCGGCAAGAGCACGCTTATTAGCGAACTTGTCGGTTTGCTCAGAAAGAAAAACAGAAAAGTGGGCGTCATAGCGAATGATCCCGCCAGTCCGCTCACCCGCGGCGCGTTGCTCGGCGACAGGATCAGAATGCTGGGTCACGAAAAAGACGCGGGAGTATTCATCCGAAGCATGGCGGCCCGGGAAGGCGAGGGCGGGCTCTCCGAGGCTTCCTCTGCTGCGGCGTCAGTATTGGACGCCTTGGGAATGGACGTTGTTTTTATCGAAACGACCGGCGTGGGGCAGAGCGAGACAGCGGTGAAAGGCGTTGTCGATACGGTTGTTGTTGTACTAGCGCCGGGGCTCGGCGATGAAGTGCAGATGATGAAAGCCGGGATACTCGAAATCGCCGATATTTTCGTCGTCAACAAAGGCGATTTAAAGAACGCCGAAGAGACGGCGAATGAGCTGAAAAAAATGACGGCGTTGCTGCCGATGGAGCGGAAGAGGCCGCCAATAGTCGTCACCACGGCGTCGCAGGGCAAAGGAGTGGAGCGGCTTCTCACGGCTATTGAACGACGACATGTGGTAGCTACAGCCGGCAGTTTCACAAAACTGCAACAAACAAAAAAGAGGCATTTTGTGACCGGTAAAAAACGCTTGACTTGATCCGGTAACTTTGCTATAGTCGCCCTTAAGTTTTCAAGCATCATATCAAGCAGCCTGTTTTTTTACGGTTTTTTGTAGTATTTTTACAGTTCGTTTTTTGTAGCAGTTTGTAATAGTGGCAGATTCAAACGATTCAGACTATCTTATGATATCCACTATCAGACCTACATATCACGATTCATCCTCCATCCCCA
Organism: Nitrospirota bacterium; assembly: GCA_041491325.1. Lineage (GTDB taxonomy): Bacteria > Nitrospirota > UBA9217 > UBA9217 > UBA9217 > JBAZLV01. Next base: position 6,195 of record JBGPUS010000118.1, read on the forward strand.
TTGCTCTTTGCGCCGGTACTCCGCGCAAGGGCATCACGGGCTTTTTGTACTCCTTTTTCACTAAGACAAAACAATTTAATGCTCCGGGCGGATTTTCAGCCGGAAGCTGTGTTCTTTTCGCAAAAAACACACGCATTTTCCATTTTATGAAAGGGGGGATGAGTTACTAACGTAATAATTTATTGCATCATCATGTAATAGCGCTGCATTGCTTCATAAAAATGACACATGGGTTACTTAAAGCGTTCCGGTTTCAACCGGAGCAAAATCAATGTTAGGGGAGGATAAACGATGAAGAAGTTTCTAGTAGTAGCAGTAGTGCTGGCAGTCGCATGCCTGAGCTCCGTTGCGTTTGCGGCGGACATTACTCTGAGCGGCGAACTCGCCGTTCGGAGCCGTATGTTCGAGAACCTTGATCTGAACAAGAACATAGGCGATCATCAGACGTATACACAGACCAGGATGCTTCTTGAAGCAAACGTCAAAGCTTCGGACACCATCAAGGGTAAAATGGCCCTCTGGAACGACTTCGACACTTGGGAC
>JBGPUS010000119.1:0-6699 GCA_041491325.1 Nitrospirota bacterium
GCGCCGTAGCAGCAGCCGGCGAAGAAACAACCAAGCCTGCCAAAGGCATGGGCGAGCGCGAGGTAGGGGGCGACAACATCGGCCGTTTTCCAGACAGGCAATCCGTGTTTTCGCACATACCAGATACCTACGGGCGCTGCTGCGAGAAAACCGCCGTAGAACACAAGCCCGCCTTTCCAGATCGCGAATACCTCCAGGGGATTATCCGTAAAATCCTGAAGGGCAGTCAGCACATAGAGCGCCCGCGAACCGACGATCGCTGCCAGGAGAAGGTACATGCCCAGATCCAGAATGCGCTCAGGGTCGATGCCTTCCTTCCTTGCACGCCGCGACGCAAGGTAGATACCGAGGAGAAACCCGATGCCGATCATCAGGCCGTACAGTCTAATGGGGAAAGCGCCGAAGGGTGTCGGTATTTCGAATAGTATGGGATGCATAATCTTCGTTCCGGGAAAAATAGTAAATCCAAAATTCTAAACTTGAAACAATATCGAATTTATTTAGGATTCCTATATTAGGATTTAGTATTTTCTTCGTGCTTTCCGAACAGCATATCAATCGCCAACAACCCCACACCGACTGATATGGCCGAGTCCGCGACGTTGAAGGAGGGCCAATAGAACGACCGGTAATACCACTGAATAAAATCGACAACTTCGCCGAACCGAATGCGGTCGATTACGTTGCCGATGGCCCCGCCCATGATAAGAGAGAAGGAGCTCACCAGCAGGCGCTCATGTGTTTTCCTGATAAGCAAAACGAGCGCGATCACGGCCGCAAACGTGACCGCGAGGAAAAAAATGCTCCGCACGGCGTCCGGCGCGGTAGCAAACAAACTGAACGCAGCCCCCTTGTTCCGCACATGGGTCAGGTTGAAGAACCCCGGAATGATCGTTATGGTGTCGAACATCCGGATATTTTTTTCAACGAGATATTTGGTAAGCTGGTCGAGTACCAGGATATCGCCGACGATGATACAGACCCATAGGTATTTTTTTTTCAATGAATGCTCCGTTCTGTCAAATCACACTGACATCGTTTCAGAAGTTAGGAAATTGGGAAGTTATGGAAATAGGCTTTTTCAAACGCTCTCACCTTCCTACCTTCGCATCTTCCCGGCCTACCCCAGGTTCCCCGCGCACCGGTCGCAAATCTCCGGATGGTCCTTCACCGTTCCGACGCTTTCCTGGTACATCCAGCAGCGGCCGCACTTTGCGCCCTTGGCCGGACCTGCCGAGATCCTGAGCCCTTTGACCGTCTCGCCGGTGAACGCATCACCGGGGGCCTCGGCTTCTTTCGCGAGTTCGACCGAGGAAACGATGAAAATAAACGCGAGGTCCTTCTTATAACCGTCCAAAAACGGATAGAGCTCCTGTCCGGCAAACAGCGTGACGCCGGAGTCGAGCGAGTGGCCGATCTTCTTGTCTTTTCTGAGCCCCTCAAGCACCTTCGCGATCTCGCCCCGCACGGCGATAAGTTTGTCCCAGCGCGCATCAAGCGCGTCATCGAGATATTTCTCCTCCGCCTTGGGAAAAGGCGCAAAAAACACGCTTTTCACCATTGCGCTTTCCTTCATATACGTCCAGACCTCGTCGGCGGTGAACGAAAGCACCGGCGCCATGAGCCGCACCATGGTCGAGAGGATTTTGTGCATGGCAGTCTGGCCCGAACGCCGCTCGGCTGACGAGGCCCCCGCGGTGTACAACCGGTCCTTTAAAATGTCGAGATAGAACGAACTCATGTCCACGGCGCAGAAGTTGTGCAGCGAATGGAACACGACATGGAACTCGAAATCATCGTACGCCTTTTCCACGCGCTGGGCCAGCTTTTGCAAGCGATGCAGGGCCCAGCGGTCTATTTCGAGCAGCTTGTCGTCCGCGACTGCGTCCTTGCCCGGATCGAAATCCGAAAGGTTCCCAAGGAGGTATCTGCTGGTGTTCCTGATCCTGCGATACGCCTCGGCAAGGTGCGTCAGGATCACCGGAGAGATCCTGATATCGTCGCGGTAGTCCGCGGCCGAAACCCAGAGCCTGAGCACTTCGGCCCCGTATTTATCGATCACTTCCTGGGGCGCAACCACGTTCCCCGCGGACTTGCTCATCTTCTTGCCTGAACCATCCACGGTGAATCCGTGCGTAAGCACCGTGCGGTACGGCGCCTGACCCGTGGTCCCGACGGACGTAAGGAGCGACGATTGGAACCAACCCCGGTGCTGGTCGCTCCCTTCGAGGTACAGGTCCGCCGGCCAGGACAGTTCCGGACGCTCCTTTAGGACCGCGGCGTGGCTTACGCCGGAATCGAACCACACATCGAGAATGTCCATCTCCTTAACCAGCTCTTTTTTCCCGCACTTTTTGCATACCGTACCCGCGGGCAACAACTCGGAAGCTGTCTTGGTGAACCAAACGTCGGCCCCTTCTTTTTCGACGATAGAGGCCACGTGATCGATGACCGCTTTATCGAGCAGCAGTTCCCCGCAATCCTTGCAGGTAAAAGCCGCTATGGACACGCCCCAGGCGCGCTGCCGCGAGATGCACCAATCGGGCCTGTGCTCTACCATGCCCATGAACCGGTCCTTGCCCCAGGCCGGGACCCAAGTAACGTTATGGGCATTCTCGACGGTCTTCTTGAGCAGCTCGTTCTGCTTCATGGAAATGAACCACTGCTCGGTAGCGCGGAAGATGACCGGGTTCTTGCACCGCCAGCAATGCGGGTAGGAGTGGGAAATCTTTTCCTCGGCCATCAGGGCGCCGCTGGTTTTGAGTAACTCGATGATGTCCTTGTTGGCTTTGAAAACGTGCTGGCCCGCGAACGCGCCCGCGTCTTTGGTGAAGCGCCCTTTCTGATCTACCGGAGCGTAAACGTCGAGGCCGTAGCGGAGACCGACTTCGTAGTCTTCCTGGCCGTGGCCCGGCGCCGTATGCACGGCGCCCGTGCCCGCTTCGAGGGTCACGTGTTCTCCGAGAATCACGAGGGAGTCCCGGTCGATGAAGGGATGGCGCGCCTTGAGCCCTTCGAGTTTCTTGCCCTTGAACTTTTCGAGGACGCCGTACTCCTTGATGCCGAACTTCTCCATGGCCTGCTTCAACAGCCCTTCGGCCAGAATAAGCGTCTGCCCGTCCGCGCTGACTGCCACGTAGTCGAACTCGGGGTGGAGGGCCACGGCCAGGTTCGCCACGAGCGTCCAGGGGGTTGTGGTCCAGATCACGATCGCGGCCTTCTTGCCGACGAGCGACGGCAGCACTTTCGCCGCCTCAGGCAGTTCGAAGCGAACGTACACTGAAGGAGATTCGTGGTCGGCGTACTCCACCTCGGCCTCGGCGAGCGCTGTTTCATCATGACCGCACCAGTACACCGGCTTCTTGCCTTTATAGACGCCGCCGTTGCCCGCGAACTTGCCGAGTTCCCGCACGATGGCGGCCTCGTAGGCATAATCCATGGTAAGGTAGGGCTTGTCCCAGTCGCCGAATACGCCGAGGCGCTTGAACTCTTCCCGCTGAATGTCGATGAACTTCTTGGCATACTCGCGGCACAGCGCGCGAATCTCCGCCTGCCCCATGCCGTCTTTTTTCGGACCAAGGTTCTTCAAGACCTGGTGCTCAATAGGAAGACCGTGGCAATCCCAGCCCGGAACGTAGGGCGACGAGAAACCCTGCATGGACTTGTACTTGACGATGATGTCCTTCAATATTTTGTTCAGGGCGTGGCCGATGTGGATGTGTCCGTTTGCATACGGCGGCCCGTCATGAAGGATGTACGTCTTCTTGCCCTTATTCCGCTCCTGGAGCGCATGGTACGTCTTCTGCTCCTCCCAGCGCGCAATGGACTTCGGTTCCAGGTCCTTCAGACTCGCCTTCATGGGGAAGTCGGTTTTAGGCAAATTCAACGTTGTTTTATAATCCATGCGGGAGTTCCTTCCATTTCATATTCCGCGGCCACCGGCCACTACCAAACCCGGACAAAGCCGGAACCATAACTCGCCACAAAGTCACGAAGACACAAAGAAAAGATAGTAGTCTTAAGGTTTAACAACCTCTCGATTTCAATGATTTCTTAGTGCCTTGGAGTCTTCGTGGCAATAATTATGTTTTCTTTTGTAGAGATTTTGATTTTTTAAAGTGTAATAATATTCAAACCAAGGTTCTAAAAGCTTCTTAATCCTCTATCTCATCCGGATTTACTTTTTTCTTCGGAGCTACCCCGCCGCTCTGGTCCAGGCTGTAAAAGTCCGACCCCGCCTGTTTTACGCTATCAGCATACCGCGTCGGTTCAGTCCCCCTGCGAAATACGTCGGTGACGGCGTCCGGCGCCCCGTCGCGCGCCAGGAGGCCGCTTTCCGAATCGATCTTTGCGGACACTACGTCATCCGGGGGGATAAAATCTTCAGGCGGCTTATTCGCAAGCGCTCTGGCCATGACCGGGACCCAGATCGGCAGGGCCGCGCGCGCGCCGGTCTCCTTGTTGCCGAGCGACGCCCGGGAGTTATCGTAACCCACCCACACGCCGGTCACGAGGCTCGGCGCATAGCCCACAAACCACGCGTCCACATAATTGTTCGTCGTGCCCGTCTTTCCGGCAACCGGTTTCCCGAGCGACAAGGCGCCTCTTCCCGTGCCCTCCTGCACCACGCTTTTCAAGAGAGACGTGACGAGAAAGGCCGTGGTCCTGTCGATGGACTCCACCGGCTGGGGCTCGTAATTTTCAAGCACCGCGCCGTTGCCGTCGATAATGCTTTTTATGACGATGGGTTCCGTGTGCACGCCCTGGGAAGCAAAGGTCGCATACGCCGACGTAAGCTCGATAGGCGTCACCGCGGACGATCCAAGGGCCGTCGTATAATCATAACTGATCGGGCTGGTGATGCCCGCCTTGCGCGCGAACGTAAGGGCCTTGTCCAACCCGATCTTTTCGAGGAGCCCCACGGTGACGGCGTTCCGCGACAGCGCAAGCGCGGTCCGAAGCCGCATGGGGCCCAGGAACCGCTCGTCGTAATTCGTCGGTTTCCATCCTTTTTTCTCAAACTCACCCTTCTCGTGGATCACCGGCAGGTCCATGAGAATGGAGGCCGGGGTAAATCCGTTCTCAAGCGCGGCGCCGTAGATAAAAGGCTTAAACGAAGAACCGGGCTGGCGTTTCGCCTCCGTGGCATGATTGAACCCTCCCTCGACAAAGTCATAGCCGCCGACCAGGGCGCGCACATAGCCGGTATAGGGTTCGATAGAGACGACCGCGCCCTCTACGAGCGGCTTCTGGTCGAGGAGGAACGTGGCGAGCTGCTTTTTGTTGTCATAATCCTTGAGGCGGACTTTGATGATGTCGCCCGGTTGGACCAGCTCTTGCGGTTTCCGATACTCTTCCGGGTCGGTCGTTTTCTTCCTGGGCTTGAGGAGCGCCCAGGCCATATCGTCTTTCATTATATAGCCGACGAGGCCGCGGCCCTTGACCGTGATATAATAGTCGCCGACCGCCAACACGCTCGCGTTGAAACCTTCTCCGGCTTTTACCCGCACGTGGAGCGACCCCCACTGGATGGGAACGGACTTGAGCTGTTTGAACCCCACGCGGCCTCGAAAACCCTGGCGCTTATCGAGCGCGCGAAGCCCTTCACGGAGGGAATTGACCGCTGCGCGTTGCAGGTCAAGGTCGATGGACGTATACACCTTGAGCCCGCCCTGGTAAAGCTTTTCAGGACCGTATTTCTTCTCTATATATTTACGGATATAGTCCACAACATGCGGCGCGAGTTCCTCCTGGGGCCGCAGGTTTTCAAGGTTAAGCGGCTGGTTGTATATCTTCGCGCTTTGATCGTCGGTCAGGTAGCCCTCCTCCACCATTCTGCGAAGGACCTGCGATTGACGCAGTTTCGTCAAATCGATATCGCTGTAGGGCGAGTAGACCATGGGAGACTTGGGGAGCCCGGCTATAAGCGCCGACTCGGCCTGGTTAAGCTCCGAGGCGTTCTTGCCGAAATAGGTCTTGGCCGCCATCTGTACGCCGTAGGCGCCGTGGCCGAAGTAGACCTTGTTGAGATAGAGTTCGAGGATTTCCTCTTTCGTAAGCTCTTTCTCAAGCCGCCGGGCCAGGATGATCTCTTTGATCTTGCGCGTGATCTTTCGCTCCGGCGAGAGAAACACCACCTTGGTAAGCTGCTGGGTTATGGTGCTGCCGCCCTGCTTCAGCCGGACCGCGATAATGTCCTTGAGCGCGGCCCGCATTATCCCCCGGTAGTCGATGCCCGAGTGCTGGTAGAAGCGCGGGTCTTCCGTGGCGATCAACGCGTCCTTCAAAAATTTCGGTATCCGCGCAAGCGGCACGTACACGCCCTTCTCGATATTGACATGGCCAAGGGGCCTGCCGTCTTCGGCAAGGATAAGCGTACCGAGGCTCGGCTTGAAATCTTTGAGCGACTCGACCGTGGGCAGGCCGAACGAGAGAATAAAAAACAGGAATACGATAAAGAGAACGCCGCATACAAAGGCGATTCCCAGAAGTTTCACTGCTTTCCTGGGCGTGAGGGCGTTGAGCCACGGCACGGCTATGGTGAACCAGAAGACCTTGAACTTCTCCCAGGCGAGCCGGAACAGGTCCTTCATTTTTCCTGACAATTTTTTCATCATGATTTTCAACGACCTCTGAGGTTTCCGAGTGTATAGTGTGTGTTGAGCGGTACCGAAAATAATAACATCATAAGAGCATAAA
>JBGPUS010000120.1:0-6500 GCA_041491325.1 Nitrospirota bacterium
CAAGCTGTACTTCGCTCCCGATGAATACCGCGGCGGGGTCAAGCATCGTGACGCCTTCGAGCATCCATTTTCGATTGGTTCGGTCGCGCATGATCGATTCCGCGCGGCTCAGGTCGTACCGGGAATTCACACCCATGATCTCGGCGGGGTCGTCGCAGAGAAAGGCAACGACCTTCTTATTCTGTTCTTTTGCGAGGGCGATGGTGTCCGTCAAATAGTATTCACCCTGCGCATTGTTTCTCCCGAGCGCGGTCAGCGACGAGAGCAGGAATTTTTTATCAAAACAATAGATCCCTGAGTTCACTTCCCTGATTTTTTTTTGGGCAGGCGTGGCATCTTTTTCTTCAACGATCCGCCGGACCCCGGACCGGTCGCGCACTACTCGCCCATATCCGAACGGGTCTTCCATCCGCGTGGTCAGAACCGTGACTGCCGCGCGCGATTTGGCGTGAAGCTCAATGATTGTCTTGAGCGTGTTGCCGGTCAGCAACGGCGTGTCCGCGCAAAGAACCAGCACCGGGCCGGACGCGGCAGCAATGGCCGCTGAGGCCTGCTGAACAGCATGGCCCGTGCCGAGCTGCTCGGCTTGATGCACGACTTCCACCTGAGCGTCCCCGAGAGCGGCCCTCACGGCGTCCGCCTGGTGCCCGAGTACGAGGACGATCTTCCCTGGGGCAAGGTCATTGACAACGCTCAGCACGTGCCGGACCAGCGGCTGTCCGGCAAGAGGATGGAGCGCTTTGGCGAGGCCGGATTTCATGCGGGTACCGAGCCCCGCGGCAAGAATAACGACAATCGGCCTCACGTCCCGGCCTCACGACCCGCGTGCCTTAGTTTGCGGGCTTCGATTTCGTTGAACGATACGAGACCGAGGGAGATGATGTATTTCATGCCTTCATCCACGGTCATGTCAAGGCGCGTCACTTCATTTTCCGGCAGGATAAGAAGAAAACCCGCGGTGGGATTCGGCGTGGTCGGAACAAATACGGACAGGAACCTGCCGGAAAAGCCGAGGTGCATCCCCTGCACTTCCCCGGTAATAAAGCCGACGCTGTAACATCCCTTGCGCGGATATTCGACGAGCCCCACACCGTTGAAATTATGCTTCACGGAGAAGGTCTCCATGATCTGCTTGACCGTGGTGTAGATGCCGCGCACGAGCGGCACCTTTTGCATAACCTGGTCGCTGTACCGGACAAGCCTCGTTCCGAGGTAATTGGCGGAGAGTATGCCGACGAGCAAAATGAGCGCGACAAGCGTGATGATCCCCATGCCCGGAAACCGAACCCCGATAAAATGGGACGGGATGTCACCCAGCATGTTGTCGATCATACCGAGCAGGCCTGACAGAACATAAAAGGTAGCCCACAGCGGGATGATGACGAGCAGACCGGTCAAAAAATATTTTTTGAGAAAATCCCTGATTTTCTTCACGGTTACAATATATCTATTTTATGAGGAGGTTGCAAGCTTTTTTTCTCCCGCTGTTACGGAAATGGCCCCGGCCTCTTTACTTTTACATGGTTATCATGCATAATAACGTTCGTTGTATCTGCTGAACGCGTTCGTAATTTCAAACGAGGAGGACCGTTATGGCTTCAATCAACAGATTGCCCCGGTCGCCCTGGCGGGCGATGATCGAAAGCGCTTTTTACGCCAATTCCGTTCGCAAAACAACGATGAAAGAGCTTTACAGGCTGGCCCTTGCGCAGCCGGAGGTCATGACCACATCCCATCCTTTTTACCGGCCCGCGCAGTTCGGATTGCCAAAGGACGCCAAAGTGCTGATCTCGAACGACGGCGGCATCGTCGGCAGAACGGCCCGCGCGCGCAGGCTCGTGCGCGAAATGGGCAAAGACCGGGAGAAGTACCTTCGCATCCTGGGAGAGGTCACTTACCAAATCAATAAACGGGAATGCCTCTGGCTTGAGGCCGTGGTCGGGCTCCATAAGGATTTCATGGTCAAAGCCCACCTGCTCAGCCCCGCTACGGACGCGAAGAACATGCTCGATTGGGGCTGTAATTTTACCCCTTGGATGAAACCCTGGAGCGGGAAGTATGCCGCATCAAAGAAACTTGATGAGCCCGACATTCTCGTGATGGCGGACCCCGAGTGGTCCGACCCTGAATTTCCGAACGGACTCGTGATCATCGACGAGGAAGAAAACTGCATCGCCATCCTCGGGCTTCGTTATTTCGGCGAACGAAAAAAAGGCACGCTCACGCTTGCCTGGACCATCGGCGTCCGTCAGAACATGGTGGCTTGCCACGGCGGCATCAAGACCATCGGCAACCATCCGCCGGTGGCGGTCTTCGGCCTCTCCGGCTCCGGCAAATCGTCCATTACGAACAGCCACGACCACGGAGGCACGCTGAAGAAGAGCGAAAAAGTGACGGTCATACATGACGACGCTTTTCTCATCGCCTTGGACGAGAATATCACCGTGGCCCTCGAACCCAGTCTTTTCGATAAAACCGACGCAGTGGAATTTCGGGACCCGATTATTAAATATTTTTATTCAGCCCAAAACGTGGCAATCACGGACCTCGGCAACGGCAAGCGCGAGCTCGTGGCCCAAGATATCAGGAACGACAACGGCCGGTGTATCAAGTCCCGCGATATGTTCAATATCGCCGACCATTGCGCCAGGCCGAAACAGCTCATCTGGCTCCAGAAAGACCAGTCTCTGCCTCCGGTCATGAAAGTGGCGGACAACGGCCTGGCAGTGGCCATGGGCGCGTCCCTGAGCACGCTGCGGGCCAAAGGCGTGGAGAATGTTCCCAAGGAAGAGCTCGCTAAATTGGTGATAGAGCCTTTTGCCAACCCCTTCCGCGTTCACCCGCTTATGGAGGACTGCCGCCAGTTTTTGAAGCTCTTCAAACTCGGGACGGAAGCCTATATCATGAACACCGGCTTCTTCGGCATGCCCGGCGAGGAGGTGAAGGTGCCCAAGGAGCTTTCCCTGTCTATCGTCACTGAAATGGTGCGCGGCAAGATCGCGTGGCGTGAGTGGAAATCGTTTCCGGGCCTCCTGCTTCCTGCGAACGGCGTTGATCTGTTCGGGCCGGATTTCGATAAAAAGTTCAAACCGTCGAGGAGCCCCGAGTACCTCCAATTTCTCAGAAACCGCATGCAGGACCGCATCACGTTCCTGTCGAACAAACGCGACCTCGACCAGGACATGGACAGCGCCTTCATCGACCCGCTGGTCTCGGCCCGAACGGTGATCGATAAAATCATGAACCCCCTGTAGATAAAGGACCTTTCGGCGTTGCATCCCGCGCATCCAGGGCAGTCCCGGGCTTGCAGGAGGCATAGCTCGGGATTGGATCCTATTTTATGAAGAAGAACATATTTAACATTAAGGTCCTTCTGCTTCTCTCCCTGGGGCATTGCATGACCGACATCTACCAGGGAGCGCTTCCTGCCGCACTTCCTTTTATCAAGGACAAGCTGGGCCTTTCCTATACCACGGCGGGATTCATTCTAATTGCGGCGAACCTGTCATCGTCGGTGGTTCAGCCTTTGTTCGGCATGCTCGCGGACAAAAAAGGGAAACCCCTGCTGCTTCCTCTCGGATGTCTTTGCGCGGGCTTGGGGTTTTCCCTGTTGGCCTTTCCTTCGCAGTATGCAGTGGTCCTTATGCTGGTTCTCTTAAGCGGGCTGGGAGTTGCGGCATACCATCCTGAAGGGTTCAAAACGGCCTCTTTTTTTACCGGTGAAAAGAAAGCCACCGGCATGTCGATCTTCTCGGTCGGGGGAAATCTGGGGTTCGCCCTCGGGCCGTTCTTTACCCTGTTCATCCTCAAACAGTACGGTATGGCGTTCCTTCCAGTCATGATCGCGCCGTCGCTCCTCTTCGTTTTACTCGTCGCTATTTTTTGGAAAACGATCTTGGTCCCCGAAAGGGCTGAGGCCGTTATGAAACAAGATCACGCGAAAAAGACCATGCCCTCGGCATATGCGGCTCTGTCTCTTGTTATCGGCGTCGTTATTATGAGGTCCTGGACTCAATTCGGCCTTATCACCTACATTCCCTTTTACTATATCGACTATCTGAAAAGCGACCCCCTGTACGCCGGAAAGCTCATCTCAACGTTTCTCCTGAGCGCGGTGCTCGGAACGCTTGCAGGGGCCCGGCTGGCTGACCAGTGGGGACATAAGCGTTTTTTGTCCATTTCCCTTGCCTTGACTTCGGTGACGCTTCCTTTTATTTTCCTGGCAAAAGGAGTCTTTTTATTCATCGTCTTCGGCATACTCGGGCTGGTCCTCATCTCCTCCTTCGCGGTCACCACGGTGATGGCTCAACGGCTGCTGCCGTATAATATCGGCATGGCTTCGGGCCTCATGGTGGGGTTTGCAATAGGCACGGGAGGGATCGGCGTCACAATACTGGGGGTCATTGCGGATTCCTACGGCGTGCTCACAGCCTTAAAGTTCATAATCATACTTCCGATCACGGGTTTTCTCATCAGCCTGTTTGTAAAATACCCTGGTTCTCGCGAAGAGCTATAAAAACTAACCTTTCATGGACGTTCCATTTTAAAAACTCATTTCATCCAGCTATAAAATATGCAGGCGCAATAATATGTTTCACGTAATGAATTTGTTGCACCTAGCTGATTAGCCATTTCCCCTGCCCATCGTGACAATCAAAAGGAGATAAAAGAAGTTAAATGCATTACATAATTGCACCTATAGTTATTTATTGAAAATAATTATTTAAATTCAACGCAATACATAATGGCATTTGTATTGCTTGTATGTAAGATAGACATTAAGTGATATGCATTCCAATGGAGGTGCCTTTATAAGGCCACAAGAGTCTGGCTGCTGTTTCTCATCACAAATCTGTGATCATTAATAAACGCCGTTCCAGTAAGGGATCTCGATTGTATCGTAAAACGTTTATTGGGGGGGGGGCATGCACAGACAGGTTGACAAACGAAGAGTGCTTATAATCGGCAATGATGAGAACGATCCAGGCTTCATCTCTGACAGCTTAAGGGAGGAGGGGTTTATATGCGATATTGCCGATGGCGGGCAGGAAGCTCTGGAGCAGATCAAACTGTTTAAACCCGATATCATTTTTCTCGACATTATACTGTCCGCGTTGGACGGGCATCGGACCTGTAAAAAAATCAAGGACGATCCCCGCACGCGGTCTATCCCCCTGGTCATGGTCACAATGCTCGATGACCGGGAAGCCTGGATCCGGGGGCTTGCGGCAGGCGCCGATGACTTTTTGATAAAACCCATCGACAAGACGGAACTCATAATCAGGGTAAAAAATATGCTGATCGTTGCCGAATTTGAGGATCTTTTGAAGCGCCGGAACGGCCTCATTGAATCCGAGGTTAGAAAGAGAATGTCTGGGCGCAAGAGCGACTATCGGGACGCATGAAGCGGAACGCCGGGAAACAGGAACGGAAAGGATGGCAATGTCCGACAAATACAGTGTGCTGATCGTCGATGAAGCGGAAAATACGCGGATACTCAGTAATATTTTCAAGAATAAGGGGTATTTGTGCAGCGTTGCCGGGAATGGAAAAGAGGCCCTGGAGAAAACCAGAACCTTCAAACCCGACATCATTTTTTTTGATACCACGATGCCCGGCACTGACGTCTATCAGGTTTGCGACAGCATCAAAAGCGATCCGTTGCTTAAAAAAATTATCGTGGTCATGGTTACGTTCCTCGAGGACAAAGAAGCGCGGGCCCGGGGCCTTGCCGTCGGCGCGGACGACTTCCTGATAAAGCCGATCGATATGACAAGGCTCCTGATCCGGACAAAGAACCTTCTCAAAGTAAAGGAATTTGAAACGTTCCTGAGTCATCATAACTACCGCGTTGAGTCCGAAGTGACGAAGAGAACGATGAAACTGAACGTCGAGCTGGAATTGGCCCACTGCAACTCGCAGGATGAACTGAAAAAAAGCTACCTGGACACGATCTATCGACTGACGATCGTGGCAGAACACAAAGATGAAGGGACCCACTTGCACATCAAGAGGGTCGCGTTGTACTGCGCGCACATCGCGAGGGAACTCGGGTTGTCTTGCGACCACATTGAAACCATACGACACGCTGCCCCGTTACACGATATCGGGAAGGTGAGCATTCCGTCCGATATTATTTTGAAGACGTCAATGCTCACGCCGGAGGAATATGCACTTATGAAAACGCACACGACCGCCGGTGCGCGGGTCCTGAGTGATTCTCGCTCCGATTTCCTTCGTATGGCGGAGCGGATAGCCCTGACCCACCACGAACGCTGGGACGGGACCGGCTATCCACAGGGCTTGCAGGGCGATGCTATCCCACTCGAAGGACGAATCATGAGCATCGCGGACCAGTATGATTCACTCCGGAGCAAAAGGCCGTATAAACCGGCATACGATTCTTCCAAGGCATTCAGAATCATCACCAACGGCGACGGCAGGACCCATCACTCACACTTTGATCCGAAGATCCTGGAGGTCTTTAAGGACACCCATAG
>JBGPUS010000121.1:0-6439 GCA_041491325.1 Nitrospirota bacterium
CGTCGCATATTTTAGATACTTTCGTACGACAAGGTCCTTTTTGGGATCGCATATAATAGGGATGGAGGAACCGACATGAAGATCCTGCTCGTGTATCCGAAATACCCAACCACCTTCTGGAGCTTTCAATACGCCCTGGAATTCATATCCAAAAAAGCAAGTCTTCCGCCGTTGGGGCTCCTGACGATCTCAGCCCTGCTCCCTCCGGAATGGAAGCAGCGTCTCGTCGATATGAACGTGCGGCGGCTGACGGACGCCGACCTCCGTTGGGCCGATGCGGTGTTCTTAAGCGCCATGTCGATCCAGAAAGAGTCCGCCCGCTCCGTCATATCGCGTTGCAAGACGCTCGGCGTCAAGGTGATCGCGGGAGGCCCGCTGTTCACGGCATGTCCGGAGGAGTTCGGCGACGTGGACCATCTTGTCTTGAATGAGGCGGAAATAACGCTCCCGCTGTTTCTTTCGGATTTGAGCAAGGGAAGGGCCGACCGGGTCTATACCACTCCTCTTTGGGCGGAACTGAACGCCACGCCCTTGCCGCGTTTCGACCTCGTGAATATGGGAAAATACGCTTCCATGAACGTTCAGTATTCGCGCGGCTGCCCCTTTGACTGCGATTTTTGCAACATCACGGTGCTATACGGCCGAACGCCGCGAACAAAAGATACGAAGCAGTTCCTCGCGGAGTTAGACGCCCTTTTTCGCCTCGGTTGGAAGAGCGGCGTGTTCATTGTAGACGACAATTTCATCGGCAATAAGGGGAAGCTCAAGAAGGAGATTCTCCCGGCCATCATAGAATGGATGGAGGAGCGAAAGCATCCGTTTACCCTGTCAACCGAAGTATCCATCAACCTTGCGGACGACGAAGAGCTTATGCGGCTCATGGTCAAAGCGCGGTTCAATACGGTTTTTATAGGCATAGAGTCGCCGAACGAGGAGAGCCTGGCCGAGTGTAACAAGTCCCAGAACCGCAACCGCGACCTGATTGCGTGCGTAAAAAAGATTCAGCACGCGGGCCTCGAAGTGCAGGCGGGCTTTATCGTGGGGTTCGACAAAGACCCGGCATCCATCTTTGCCCGGCTGACCGCGTTCATACAGGAGAGCGGGATCGCGACCGCCATGGTCGGGCTCCTGAACGCGCCTCACGGCACCAAACTCTACTACCGGCTAAAAAAAGAAGGCAGGCTTCTGAAAGACGTTACCGGCGATAACACTGATTTTTCCATCAATTTCATTCCCAAAATGAATGCCGAGCACTTGATCAACGGCTATCGAAATATGATGCACACGATTTATTCTCCGAAGCACTACTATGCGCGGGTGAAAAATTTTCTGAAGGAATATCATCCGGCGCATACGAGAAAATTTCGGATACGGATGGACCACATCTCGGCCTTGATAAAATCAATCGTGCGTCTCGGCATCATCGGCAAAGAACGGTTCCAGTATTGGAAGCTCTTATCCTGGTCCCTGCTGCTGCGGCCGAGGCTCCTGCCGCTGGCCATCACTTTTTCGATTTATGGGTACCATTTCCGCAAGGTCTTCAAAAAGCACGAGAAGGCGCTTCAGATAGGGGTAGGGGCGTCCCGACAGTAAAACATGACCACCACGCTTCCCGCAATCAGGCCCGGATCAACCACGGAACGCCATACGACGTATATCCCGTTCTACAAGGTCCTGCTCCATAATGACGACGTGAATACCATGGAGCATGTCACTCGGGCCCTCCGGCAGGTGTTCAAGTTCGAACAGGCGGTGTGCGAACGGATCATGATGGAGGCGCACCGGAACGGCGTGGCCCTGTGCGCAGTCGAACCTCTTGAGCAGGCGGAACTGCATCGCGACCAGCTCATTACCCTCTCCCTGGTCGCGACGATAGAGCAAAATTAAAAGGAGACTGAAAGCTGTGCTTAGAGGGAAGCGTTTTTATAAAAATGGCATCCGCTTCGAATGCCGGGGCGAGGGAAAATGCTGCGTAACGCGCGGCAGGTATGGTTATGTTTACCTGTCGTTCAACGACCGGCGCAGGCTGGCCGGACATTTCAGCATGTCCACGGCTGAGTTTACCGCGAAGTACACGCGGAAGAGCGATGGTCTCTGTGAATTGAAATATACGGGCGCGGACTGCCCTTTTCTCGAAGCAGGCCGATGCGCCGTGTATCAGGTGCGTCCGTGGCAGTGCCGCACGTGGCCCTTCTGGCCGGAAAACATGAACGAAGCCGTATGGGAGCAGGAAGTGGCGCCGTACTGTCCGGGCGTCGGCGCGGGCAGGCTGTACACCGCGGAAGAGATAGAAGACATTCTCGGTAAGAAGAAAGACGTGTCCTCCTGACAATGGCCTCAACAGGCAGGTCCGGTCCATGAACCTGAAGAAAGCGGCGGTTGCTCGATCCCGTTCAGGGGTAAAAAGAAAACGGCTGGCCTAATAGCCAACCGTTTTTTTATTGTGGTGCCGCTGACCGGGATCGAACCGGTACGACAGTTGCCCGTCGAGAGATTTTAAGTCTCTTGCGTCTGCCAATTCCGCCACAGCGGCATAAGTGAACGATATGAACCGGATTGAATATTATAGAAACGTGGCGATTTGTCAAGAGAAATGTCGTCGAGATACTTGATAGGTAAAAAAATTGAAACAAAAATCAGCCACGAAGTCACCAAGACACAAAGAAAATCTTAAGCACTGAAGAGTTGACCAAATTACGGTCTACAACTGAATTACTTTGCGCCTTCGTGTCTTTGTGGCACTATTTGGTCCTGATTGGCAAGGTTAGGGAGCGAGGGGCGGGGAGCCGCCCCTCTCGTGAAGAAGCTTAACCTTATTCCATCGTTATTGCGGTCACCGGACAACTGTCCACTGACTGCTGGCAATCGCAGGTATCGCAGGCGTTGGGACCGATGACCCAGGCCTTGTCGTCCCTCAGCTCATAAACCTTGGGGCAGAGTTCGACGCAGAGCCCGCACCCGATGCAGAGATCCATATCAACCGTCGGCGTAGCCATGTTTATTCCATCCTTTCTTGATTCATAGAGTGTTTCGATGCGCCCCGCAGGCGTCATTTTATTTCCAATAGTACCTGCATCCCGGCAGGATTTCAAGTTCAATAAATATTTTACGATGTTTTATTTATACGCCCCCTGGCGCGTTTTTGGTATGATATGACTCATATCGTAATGAACGATGCAAAAAAGGCCGTTCCGGCTTTCGAAAATTATCTTTACAAATTCAGCACATTAGCATATAATGCGCGGCAAAATGGAAATAAAAAAAGTGCTTTTTTTCAAGCCCGGCGCAATCGGAGATATGCTCCAGTCGTTGCCGGCCTTGAAGGCGTTGAAAAATAGATTTCCCGCTGCCCAAATCACCGTAATGGTCTCTCCAGGATTAGACGCGCTCATTCAGGGAACGTCTGTCGCGGACCGTGTCCAGGTATTCGATAAATCGAAGCTCACTAGAGGACTGAAAGACCTTATCAATTTCGGACTGCAATTAAGACACGAACGCTATGATCTTTTCGTGGATATGCAGACTTCGGTCCGCTCCCTTATTTTACGCAGACTCAGCGGGGCGCCGCTGGTGATGGTCTATAGAAAGCAGCGAAAATTCGGGCCGCAAGCCCCTCGCCTCCATGCAGCCGAAAATTTCATGCAGGCTTTGTTGCCGCTCGGCATAGAAGGGCCGGTTGACGGCATTGAACTTCCGATCACGACCGGGGCGGGAAAAGCCGTTGAATCTTTTTTGTCGGCCCACGGCATCGACAGGACCAGGTCGCTGATAGCCCTGAACTGCAGCGTGGGAGCGGCGCGTCCGGCACGGAACTGGTTTCCCGAACGGTTCTCGGCCCTTGCGGACCGTATCATCGCCGAACTCGGAGCAACGGTTGTTTTTATCGGGGGCAAAGAAGACCGTGAGCTGGTCCGGAGCGTCATGGCCCAAATGACCGAGAAGGCCCTTTCTACAGCCGGCGATTTTTCGATTGCCGAGTCCGCGGCTCTTCTGGCCCGGTGCGCCTGCCTGGTGAGTTCGGACACGGGACCGCTGCATCTCGCGACCGCGGTGCAGACTCCGGTCGTGGGCTTGTACGGTTCCACGGACCCCCGCCGCACCGGTCCGCTCGGCAGGGGCCACCACGTCCTGATAAAAAAGCTCCCCTGTGTTCCGTGCGAAGCAAAACACTGTTCTCTCGGAACGCGCGCGTGCATGGCGGATATCTCGGTTGACGAGGTTTTCAAAGAAGTCCGAAAGGCAATGGCATGAAATTGAAAACAGCAATAATCATTCTCTGTATTCTTGGAACCGGCGCCTTCTCCGCTCTCTCCGTCCATGCAGAGCCCTCTGAATTGCCGCACAACAACGGAAAGCCCGTCAATAACGCTTTTGTGTCCGGAGAAAAACTGACCTATTCCATCAGTTGGTCAAAGGTCGTGCAGGCCGGCATTGCCGTCATGGAAGTCAAGGAAGATCGCACGAAGGACGGCAAGCGCGTGTACCGATTTATTTCCAGTACTACCTCTGTCGGAGCCGTCGAAGCTTTCTACCCTGTGCGAGACACGGTCGAGAGCGTCGTGGATGCCGAAGAATTCACCAGCCTTTCATTCAATTTGAAGGAAAGCCATGGGGGCAGGAAAAGAAGTCGGGAAATGACTTTTGACCGCAAGAACAGGACCGTGCGGGTCGCCATCAACGACGACAAGCCCGAGACCATCGCCGTGCCGGAGCGCGTGCAGGACGCGCTTTCCTCACTCTATTATATGAGGACGCGGGACGATTTTATCGTCAATAAATCAATCATCGTCGACATCGTCGACGGTGGGAAGAACTGGTCGGTCGAGGTCCAGACCCTCGGCAAGGAGCGGGTTAAGACGCCGGCAGGCGAGTTCGACACGATCCGGGTCAAGACTTACCCCAAGTACGAGGGCGTATTCATGCACAAGGGCGAGATCACGATGTGGATCACCGACGATGCGCAGAAAATCCCCGTGCTCATGAAGAGTAAAATATCCATCGGGTCGATTGTGGCCACCCTCACTCACATCGAGAACGGGAAAAGCACACCATGATTTCAGCGCCAGCACGGAAACGGCTCAATAAATATATCAACCTTTTCCCGAACACACGCACCCTTGTGGTCGGCGACATCGTCCTCGACCACTACATCTGGGGAAAGGTGTCCCGCATATCACCCGAGGCCCCGGTGCCCGTCGTGAACGTGACGAAAGAGAACCTGCTGCTGGGCGGCGCGACCAACGTCGTAAACAATATCCATGCCCTCGGGGGGGCCGTCGGCGTCTGCGGTGTGGTCGGCCACGATGACGCAGGCGAGCAAGTCAGTCAACTGCTCAGCGACCAAGGCATCGACACGGACGGCCTGATTGTGGAGCAGAGCAGGCCGACGACCATCAAGACACGGATCATTGCCCACAGTCAGCAGGTCGTCCGTTTCGACCGCGAGTCGAAAAATAAAATTGAAAAAGAGACCCACCGGTCTCTGTTCGATTACGTCGCTCGCAAAATGGACGAAGGGCTCGACGCCGTCGTGCTCTCGGACTACTGCAAAGGCGTGGTTACCCGGGAATTGGTGCGGGACATCGTGAAACTCGCGCGGAAGAACGGCGTGATCGTTTCCGTGGACCCTAAAGTCAGCCACTTCGGCATGTACAGCGGCGTCACCATTCTCACGCCGAACATCAACGAAGCCTCCATCGGAGCTAAAATAGAAATCAACGACGAGCGCTCCCTGCTCAAGGCGGGCGCCTATCTGCTGAAGCAGCTCAAATGCCGGGCCGTTCTGATTACCCGCGGCGAGCACGGGATGAGCCTGTTCGAGCGCGGCGGAAAGACCACGCACATCCCAACGGTGGCTCAGGAAGTTTTCGACGTCACCGGCGCGGGTGACACGGTCATCAGCGCGCTCACCCTTGCCATGGCTTCCGGCGCAAGCGCGGCGGACGCCGCCGTCATCTCTAACTATGCCGCGGGCCTTGTGGTCGGCGTCGTGGGGACGGCCACGGTGAAGCCCGAAGAACTGAAGCAGAGCATCCTTGGGGGATGACCTTTAAATACCGTTCAACGATTATACACGGAGTGTCCGATGAAAGGCATTATTCTGGCGGGCGGCAGCGGGACACGGCTCTATCCCATCACGCGGGTGTTGTGCAAGCAGCTCCTCCCAATCTACGACAAACCCATGATCTATTACCCGCTCTCGGTGCTCATGCTTGCGGGCATCAGGGACATCCTGATTATTTCCACGCCGAATGATCTGCCCCGGTTCCAGGACATTTTCGGCAATGGCGATGACCTGGGGCTTTGCTTTTCCTACAAGGAGCAGCAGCATCCGAACGGTCTCGCCGAGGCGTTCCTTATCGGAGAAGATTTCATCGGCAAGGATTCAGTCTGCCTGGTGCTGGGAGACAATATTTTCTTCGGCCACGGGTTCACGGAA
>JBGPUS010000122.1:0-6399 GCA_041491325.1 Nitrospirota bacterium
CTGGGGAAAATCATTGCCGAAGGCAGCGTCGAAGAGCTGGGCCGAATGGCCGGC
Source organism: Nitrospirota bacterium (assembly GCA_041491325.1). GTDB lineage: Bacteria > Nitrospirota > UBA9217 > UBA9217 > UBA9217 > JBAZLV01. The sequence continues at coordinate 55 of JBGPUS010000122.1, forward strand.
GCGCCGGACAGCCATCTCGAATCTATTTTTCTCAAGCTGACCGGAGGAGATGAAGCCGCATGAATTGTGAAAGAAGGAAACAATGCTGAACGGCAAATTTCTTCCCATGACGGGCTGGTGGCCCCTGGTCAACAGCCGCACTCTGCGGGCCGACGTTTTGGCCGGCGTCACCGGCGCGATCATCGTTCTTCCCCAGGGTGTGGCCTTTGCCATCCTTGCCGGCCTTCCCCCTGTGTATGGCATCTATACCGCCATCGTGCCGACGATCATTGCGGCCTTGTTCGGGTCCTCCCGCCATCTCATCTCAGGCCCCACGACGGCGATTTCCATCGTCATCTTCACGACCATCAGCCCCCTTTCCCCTCCCGGCAGCCCGGAGTATATTCAGATGGTCTTAACGCTCACCTTTCTCGCGGGACTGTTTCAACTGGCGTTGGGCCTCGGGGGACTCGGCGCGCTGGTCAATTTCGTTTCCCACTCCGTGGTGGTCGGTTTTACAGCGGGCGCCGCTCTCCTCATCGGCGCGGGCCAGCTCAGCGGTCTTCTCGGCGTTCCCGGATCGAAGCGGCACGCTTTTGTCCATGTCTTAACGGACCTCGTCGGAAAACTGCCTGACACGAATAGCTATGCGCTTGCGATAGGAGTCATGACCTTGCTTGCGGCCGTCGTGTTCAAAAAATTTCTCCCGCGTTGGCCGGGCATGCTCCTGTCCATGATTATCGGCAGCGTCCTGTCTATTATACTGAATGGCGGCGAGCATGGCGTCCGCCTGCTCGGCTCCTTACCCGGGCATTTGCCGCCCTTCTCCTCTCCCGATCTGTCCACCATGTCCGTGCGCGAACTGGCCCCGGCCGCGCTCGCCGTGGGAATGCTCGGACTCGCGGAAGCGGTCTCCATCGCCCGCTCCGTGGCCGTGCGCTCGCTCCAGCGCATCGACAGCAACCAGGAGTTCATCGGCCAGGGACTTTCGAACCTGGTCGGAAGTTTTTTTTCAAGCTATGCCTCATCAGGATCGTTCACGCGAACCGGCTTGAATTTTGAAGCGGGCGCCAAAACACCGATGGCGGCCGTGTATGCCGCGGCGGCCCTTGCCGTAATCCTCGTGCTGATCGCCCCGTTGACCGCTTATCTGCCGATCGCTTCCATGGCCGGGATCCTGATGCTCGTGGCGTATAATCTGGTAGACTTCCCTCACCTCGGCGCGATCATACGGGCCAGCAAATCCGAGACCGCCGTGCTTATCGTCACTTTTCTGGCAACGCTCCTGGTGGAGCTCCAATTCGCCGTCTATGTCGGCGTTATGCTTTCGCTTCTGCTGTACCTTAACCGCACCTCGCATCCGCGTTTCATAACGCTGGCCCCGGATCCCGAGAGCGGCGCAGAGAGCTTCGTCAATATCGCGAAGAACCCCCTGCCCGAGTGCCCGCAGCTTAAGATCATCCGCGTGGACGGATCGCTCTTTTTCGGCGCTGTGGACCACTTTTCACAGGAGCTTCGCGCCATTACCCGGGAACACCGGGAGCAGGACCATATCCTGATCGTGGGCAGCGGCATCAACTTCATCGACATTGCCGGGTGCGAGGCCCTGGCCGACGAGGCACAGCGCCTCCAACTCAGCGGGAAAAAGCTGTATCTCTGCGAGCTCAAGGGGGACGTGATGGACGTATTGCGGCGCGGAGGGTGCCTGAAGCGCATCGGCGAGGAAAATGTTTTTCGTTCCCGGCTGGAGGCGATTGAAAAAATCGTCCCGCTGCTCGATCAGAAGCGGTGCACCATCTGCACCGTGCGTGTGTTCACTGAATGCGAGCGCATGTCCGGTTCCGAGCATTGAACGCGCGGAGAATCGGGGTCACGCATATGTTCCTTCTTCTCGCACCACGATATATGGCTCTGCGAAACCGGCTCACCCGCCTGGCCCCCGGCGACGGGCTCAAGACCGCCGTGCTCGGCCTGCTGGGGCTCGGGTTCTGGGCTTTCATGTACGGCGTGTCGTTTCGCGTGCTGACCTATTTCAGGACCATCGAGGGCCTCGGCGATCTGCTTGCGCTCCGGCTCCTCTCGATGATCCTCCTCACGTTTTTTTCCATTCTCGTGTTCAGCAACATCGTCGCTTCGCTATCGACCTTTTACCTTTCGGGCGAGCTCGATCTTCTCCTGTCCGCGCCGGTCGGGACCGAACGCATCTATCGCGCGAAGTTTATCGAGACCGCAATCGATTCATCATGGATGACGCTCATCTACGGTCTGCCCGTTTTTATAGCCTACGGCGCGGTCTTTAAGGCGTCCGTCGCCTACTATCTCGGCCTGGTCCTTGCCCTCGTCCCGTTTGTGATCATCCCGGCCTCCATCGGCATCATCGTGACCATGCTGCTGGTCAACGCCTTTCCCGCGCGCAGGGCAAAGGACCTTCTCGTGCTCCTGGGCCTGCTGTTCTTCGTGGTCCTGTACATCCTGTTCCGTATGCTGAGGCCGGAAAAGCTTGTCGATCCGGACATGTTTCCTTCGCTGGTCCAGTATTTGACGGCCCTGCGAGCTCCGGTCTCGCCGCTTTTGCCGAGTTACTGGGCCACGGAAATACTGTCCTCCCTTCTTCGAAAAAAGACGGCGGACATCGGGTTCAACCTGCTTATGCTTTGGAGCACCGGGCTCGCGGGCATCGTGATCGGCGAGTGGGTCTGTGGAAAGATTTACTATGCGGGTTGGTCACGCTCTCAGGAAGGCAGAAAAGCCGCTCTCTCGCGCTCGCGCGCCGTGGACTCGTTTTTCCGGCTCTTGACGGCCCCGTTCCGGGGCACGACGCGGGCCATCGTGCTGAAGGACGTGAAACTTTTCTTCCGGGACACGTCGCAGTGGTCCCAGCTCTTCCTTCTCTTTGCCCTGATGGTCGTCTACATCTACAGCTTCAAGCTCCTGCCCCTGGACCGCGCGGCCATGCCGAGCTTCTACCTTCAAAATATGATATCGTTCCTGAATCTCGGCATGGTCGGATTCGTGACCTCCGCTGTTGCCGTGCGGTTTGTGTTCCCGGCGGTGAGCCTCGAGGGGGCTTCCTTCTGGATCATCCGTTCGGCCCCGCTTTCGCTCAAGGCTTTCCTCTGGGCAAAGTTTTGGAGCAGCCTGCTGCCGCTCCTCGCGCTTGCCGAAGTGTTGATCGTCCTCTCCAATAAACTGCTCAAAGTGACGCCCTTTATGATGGGGCTCGGAATTTTAACGACATTTTTGATGACCTTCGGAATCACGGCCCTGGGCGTGGGCCTGGGCGCCGTGTTCCCCAAATTCAAGTATGAAAACGCGGCACAGATTCCCACGGGCTTCGGCGGCATCGTCTACATGCTGCTGACGATGCTGTTCATCGGCCTCGTCATTACGCTCGAGGCCTGGCCCGTGTATAAGATCTTCAGCGCCCAAAGCATGGGCAACCGCATAACGCCTTCCGCATGGCTGTCGATAACGCTTTCCTTCACGGCTGTGTTGGTCGTCAACGTCCTTTCGGTGATTTTACCCATGAAAATAGGCCTAAAAAGGCTCGAAAACCGGGAAGTATAACGGCGAAATACCACAATATATTGTATGTGCCGCCAAAACAAATACTTCACCTTGTTATTTTACACTTTACAAACTCACCGTCATATGCTATAAACTCTCTTAGCAAACAGCATCCATTATTGCCCTCCGTTACCTCGATTGCGAACGCTGGATTTATTCATCAGGAGACCTATGCAGCTTAAAACCCTCGAAATGATCGGTTTCAAATCCTTTTCAGATAAGACCGTAATAGCGTTTCAGCCCGGAGTCACTGCGGTTGTGGGCCCCAACGGCTGCGGCAAAAGCAACATCTCCGACGCAATCCGCTGGGTACTCGGCGAGCAGAGCGCAAAGCACATCCGCGGCGATAAAATGGAAGACGTTATCTTCAACGGCAGCGAAAGCCGCAAGCCCCTTGGCATGGCCGAGGTAAACCTCAGACTCACGGACGTCTCCGGCGGCTTTTCGTCAGAATTCGGACAATACAGCGAGTTGGAGATTACTCGCCGCCTCTACCGCTCGGGAGAAAGCGAATACCTGATCAATAAGATTCCCTGTCGGCTGAAAGACATCCGCGACCTCATGATGGACGCGGGAGTGGGCGCCAAAATACACGCAATCATCGAACAGGGCCGCGTGGACCAGATCCTTTCCTCCAAGCCGCAGGACCGCCGGTTTCTGTTCGAGGAAGTCGCCGGGGTCATGAAATACAAGGCTCGCCGGCAGGAAGCGATGTCCAAGCTTGAATCCACCCGCCAAAACCAGCTTCGCGTGAATGATATCATCACCGAGGTAAAACGCCAGGTCAATTCCCTCGACCGTCAGGCCAAGAAGGCCGAACGATACCAGAAACTCCGGGGAGAGATGAAGGACCTCGATTTTCGGCTTGCTGCTGTTGAATACTCCGGCCTCGGGCTCGAATGGGCCTCGGTTACCGAGGATTTCAAGACCGCTGAGAACGAGGTGACCGAGCGCCACGCCAGCCTCGGCAAGATCGAAGCGGCCATAGAAGAATCGCGCGCCGAAGCCCTCTCCGCCGAACACGAGCTTGCGGCCCTCCAGCGCGACCTCCACGAAACGGAGTCCGCGCTCAGCCGCGCCGAACACCGCGTGGAAATGTCGAAAAGCCAGATCGCCTCGCTCGAAGAACAGCGCGGCCGCGATCTCGCGGACATGGAATATCTCAGGCAGGAGACTTCGCGCGCGACCGAGCAACGAGCGCGGTTCGAGGACGAAGTCCGGGTCCTGAAAATGTCGCTCGAAGAAAAAAATACCGTGCTCTCCGTCAAAAACAGCGGTCTGGAGTCGCTCGCGCGGGAGCTCAAGGACGCCGAACAATCGCTCGAAGAAACCAGGAACGGAATGGTGCATGCCATGACCGTGTCCGCTGCCGAGCAGTCGAGACTGTTAAACCTACGGGCGCGGCTTTCCCAGCTCGAGGAACAGGACGCGCGCGGTGCGTCTGAAAAACAAGACCTTGACCGGAAGCTCGGAGACCTGGCCGCGCTGCTTGCGAAAAAGGAGCGCGAGCTTGCGGACGTCTCGCGCCTGCGCGCGGAAGCGCAGGAAACGCATCGGCAGATCACCGGACGGCTTGAGCAGGCCCGCTCGGAGAAAAAAACCACGGAAATCGGCCTCCAGGACAGCAGGAACAAACTGGTGGGCAAACGCTCGAGGCTGCACTCCCTGCTCGAACTGGAACAGAGCCTCGAAGGCTACCAGAAGGGCGTCCGGACCGTCATGGCCGCGCGAAAAGAAGCGTCGGCGGAAGCGCGCCTCGGGACTATTCATGGCCTCGTGGCGGACATGATAGAGACCGAACCGCAGTACGAAGTCGCCATAGAAGCGGTGCTCGGCGACCGCCTTCAGTACGTGGTGGTCGGTTCCCAGAGTGACTCGCTCAAGGCTATCGACTACCTCAAAACAAAAAGCGGCGGCCGGAGCACCTTTCTTCCCAGGACGCCGAGAGAGCTCACCTCCGAACCGTTTGTAAAGAACGGCCATGCCGGGGTCATCGGCTCGGCCTTGAACATTGTACGGTGCAGCGACAGCTACAGCAGCGTGGCCCAGTATCTGCTGGGCGACGTTGTCGTCGTCGACACCATGGAAACCGCTCTCTACGTCTGGCAGAAGAACGGCCCCCGCAAAACAATCGTGACGCTCGCCGGCGAGATCATCGACCCCTGGGGCGCGGTCACGGGCGGCGCAATCGAAACCGGCGGAGCCGGCATGCTGTCCAAACGGCGAGAGATCAAGGACCTGGAGCGAGAGGTTGCGGAGCTTACCTCGTCGGTTGCGGGTCTTGAAGCCGAACTGAAAACAATAGACGCCTCGATCTCGTCCGATGAAGCAGTCGAGAAAGAGCTCTCGGAGCAGATACACCGCCAGGAAATCGAACTGGTAAATAAAGAAAAAGATTGCGCTTCCGTTCGGGACGAACTCGGACGCGCGACCGGGCGCGCCGACGCGCTCGCAGCCGAAGCGGAAGAGCGGGCGACCCTGAGGCGGGAAGTGACCACGGGCATCGAGGAAGCCGCCGAAACGCTCCGTGGCGTCGAGGCGGGCCAGTCGAGCGCCCAGGCAAGCATCGAAGCCATCCAGTCTGAGCTTTCGCGAAAAAAGGAGACACTCGAAGCAGCGCGCTCTGAAATAACCGAGCTCAGAATGGAGGTCGCCGCCCTCCAGGAAAAACACGCTGCCGTGGCCCGGAACCTCGACGCGCTCGCGCGCTCGGAAGCCGACCTGACCGACCGCCTCGCGAAGCGTGAAGCCGAACTTGCCGCCATCGCGACAAAGCTCGTCGAACTCGGGAAAGCCATC
>JBGPUS010000123.1:0-6385 GCA_041491325.1 Nitrospirota bacterium
GAATCCGCCACTCTGCCGCAGTTGAAGCAGATGAATTTCGGATTTTTTGTGAGTTGTTTGATTTCGTCGAATAACTCTTTACTGGCCAGCATACAGAGATGGCACGGGTGGTCTCCCGAACAGATATTATTCTTCATGGGCTCCTCTTTCTTTCAAAAATAGATTGTTACTTTTTATCACACCACTCTCGGGCATTCTGGAACATTCTAAGCCAGGGAGAAGCGGCGAGAGAGTTTTTCAGTTCTTCGGGGAGCCACGCCCACTGCCAGGTAAGTACGGTGCGCTCCGGGTGCGGCATAAGGGCCAGGTGCCGGCCGTCGGGCGAGCATAATCCGGCAATGCCGTCGGGCGAGCCGTTGGGATTAAACGGGTATGTCTCGGTGATGTTTGACTCATCATCAACATAGCGAACAGGAGCGAGGCCGTATTCCGTTTCTTCAAAGATCTTTTTGTCCGGGAAGTAGGCTTGCCCCTCGCCGTGGGCGACCCAGATGCCGAGCGTGGCGTTTTCCATTCCGCTCAGCATGATAGACGGACTGCGGAGTATTTTTACCGAGGCAAACCGCGACTCGAACCGGCCGGATTTATTATGGATAAAGCGCGGCTGGAGTTCATCCGCGATCCCGCGCCAGGGCACCCAGCCCAGCAGGGCCGCGAGCTGACACCCATTGCAAACGCCGAGGCTGAAGGTATTGGGACGCTGGTAAAATGCATCAAACTGGTCCCGGACTTTTTTGTTGAACCGGATAGAGGCTGCCCAGCCCTTTGCGGAATCCAGAACATCGGCATAACTAAAACCGCCGACGAATGCCACGCCGCGGAATTGGTCGAGATAGACACGTCCCCTGAGAAGGTCTGTCATGGTTACGTCCCAGGGCTCGAAACCCGCGAGGTAGAAGGCGGAAATCATCTCACGGTCGCCGTTGCTTCCCTCTTCGCGGATGACGGCGACTTTCGGTTTATCCGTCCGGCTGAGAAGAGACGCTGCCGTGGGTTTGGGGGTGAACGGGATGAAGAAAGACGGCCCCTTACGGTCGTAAATATTTCTCCGCTCCTCCCGGATGTTTTCCGGGTTTCTCTGCATCAGGTCGAGCTGGTGGCTCGTTTCTTCCCAGATGTCTCGAAGAACAAGCATGTCTTCGTCCAGGACGGTTAGGGGTTTAGGGTTACCCCGATTGAGATGTTCGAGGGCGGGCGCCGTTCGGAAGATGATCTGCTTATTCGATGTCGTTTTTCCGATGACCCGGTATGGCACGTCGGCCTTGTCGAGAACGGAAAAGATCGTCGCTTCTTTGGCTGGGAGGTATTCGATTACGAGCCCGAGCTCTTCAGAGAAGAGTGCGGAAATGGCGCTGTCCCTCTGTTGGCTGAGCTCGACATCAAGGCCGCAGTTCCCGGCAAAGGCCATCTCCAGAAGCGTGGTCGCAAGCCCGCCGTCGGAGCGGTCGTGACCCGCGAGGATGAGTCTGGCCGAAACGAGCTCCTGGATAGCATTGAATGTTCTTTTCATCAGATCAGGTTCGTCAAGATCCGGGGCCTCGTTCCCTACCTGGCCGAAGACCTGGGCGAGGGCTGAACCGCCCAACCGATTTTTGCCGAGGCCCAGGTCGATGAAAAGAATTTTACTTTTCCCCGGAGCTTTAAAGTCAGGGGTAACCGTCTTGGTGATATCCGGACACGTGACGTACGCGGATATCACGAGCGCGCCCGGAGACTTTACGGTTTCGCTTGAGCCGTCTGGGTTCGTGACTTTTGCGGCCATGGAAAGACTGTCCTTGCCGCCGTCCACGGCCATGCCGAATTTTATCATGACGTCGCGCATGGCGACGGCCGCGTCATACAGTCTCGCGCCTTCTCCGGGAAGTTTCGGCGCCCACATCCAGTTCGCCGAACAGCGAATATCGCCGAGCCCGCTCACTTCCGCCCAGATAATATTGGTCAACGCCTCCCCGACGCTCATGCGTGCCATGGCCGCGGGATCGATGAGCTCTTTGACCGGCTGCTCGCCGATGGAGATGGCGGCGCCGGTAAGTCCGAAATGGGACTGCGCCAGTACGGCAACATCCGAGACCGGGAGCTGGAGCGGACCAACGCATTGCTGGCGCGCTATCAGCCCGGTGACCGAGCGGTCAACCTTGTTCGTCAGGAACCGCTTGGAACCGACGGAGAGAAGACGGAGCACCCGGTCAAGGGCCGTACGGACCGTGAGGACCACGGGAAGCTCGAGCGGTTTAAGGGGAGAGTTCATGTGATCGAGCCGGAAAATCTTCTGCGGCATGTCGCCGAGGACCTTCGAAAGCTCAAGATTGACGGGCGTTGAGCCGTCAGCCTCGTCATGGACAATGATATACCCGTCCCCGGTCACGTGCCCGATGAACGCAAAAGGCACACGCTCGCGCGCGCAGAGCTCTTCAAAGAGCCGCGCGTGCTCCGGACGGAGGAGCAGCGCGTCCTGTTCCTGGTATTCCGCGCCCCAGATTTCGAGGACGGACAAGGTCTCATCGCCTAAAGGTATCTTTCGAATTTCAATCCGCGCCCCGGCGGGATGAACGATCTCTTTCACGACATTACAGTTCCCGCCCGCTCCCTGGTCGTGAATGCTCACGATGGGGTTCCGGTCGCCGTGCTCGACGCACGCGCGAATGACGCGGTTCAGCTTCTGCTCCATCTCAGCGTCCCCGCGCTGAACGGCGTTGAAATCGAGCTCCGCGAGGTTCTCGCCCTGGATCATCGACGATGCCGCGCCGCCGCCCATGCCGATGCGAAAGGCCGGGCCGCCGACCTTGACCACCAGCATGCCTTTTTCCGGCGGGGATTTTTCAGCGTGGCGCGCGTCCATCTGACCGAGGCCGGCGGAAAACATGATGGGCTTGAGCCATTCCCGTCGTTCGCCGGAGGGCAGCCGAAGGCCGAAAGAGCGTGTAAAACCCTGGATCACGGGCTCGCCGAATTTGTTGCCGTAGTCGGAGGCTCCGTTGCTCGCTTCGAGCTCGATACGGAGGGGCGAAGCGAGATTATTAGGATATGCATATGCGGCATCTTCCCACGGGAGGAGGTAGCCTGGTATGCGGAGGTTGCCGACGCAGTAGGCAGCGGTGCCGGCTGCCACAAGCCCGCCGGTGCCGGTTGCTTGCACATCGCGGATGCGTCCGCCGGTGCCTGTCTCCGCGCCGGGAAACGGCGCGACGCCCGAGGGAAAGTTATGCGTCTCGGCCGTTAAAATGATGTGGTACTTCCTTTTTGTTTCATGAAAAGCCGAGGGCGCAACGGGATCGTTCGGAACAAGCGCGGTGACCTCATAGCCGCGGATCGCGCTTGAGTTGTCGCTAAAGGCGATGATGCTGTTGTTCCTGTTCGCCTCGTACGCGGCTTTTACGATCTTCATCAGCGTCTCAGGCGCTTCTGTTCCGTCCACGACGAGCCTGCCCCGGAAGAACCAGTGGCGCGAGTGCTCGCTGTTTGACTGGGACAGATCGAAACATTCGACATTGGTCGGGTTCCGCTTGATGTCTCGCAGAAAGAGCTCGGTGTAGTAGTCCAGGTCCCAGTCGTCCAAACCCAGCCCCATTTCGCGGTTGAGCTTATCGAGCGCAGCGCGGCCCTCTTCCAGGAGCGGGACGATTTGCACCGGCTTGGGTTTAATACCGGTGCCGAACTTCTTAATCGGTTCCGGATACAAGCACTCGGTCATCCGGTCATGCACGAGAGCCAAAAAAACAGCGCTCAGGTCGTGGTTCATGGCCGACGGATCATCAAGCAGAAGCCGGTAGCGCCGCGAGCGTTCGATGCGCGTTATTTTGGTCAGGCCGCAGGCGCGGCAGACCGAAACCGCGTTCGTGGACCACGCGGTCGTGAAGTTCATTCGGGGACCGACCTCTAAAACCAGGTGCCGAGATCCGGGGTCAGGGGCGAGAAAACTTTTGTCGGAAAATTTTTCCGGCTCGAAAGTCTCGGCCAGGAGCCAGCGGAGCAAGTGCAGCTCGTCGGGTGTCAGCTCGCTTTCGGCTGCGATATTGAAGCAGAACTCAGTCTCTAACCCGCGGAGAGCGGAATAGACTTTTTCCCGGGCCAGGGCAAGCAGGGCCGCGGTCTGGTAAGCGGAAAGCGCTGGTGTGCGGTAGAGATGAAAGAGGACCATAGTTGTCTTGAAATTAAGTTTTTTGGGTTTACCGCGCGAGCAACCAGCTGATACTTGTCAGCCATCCGTGCTTAGAATACTGAGGACCCTGGCGGCATGATAAAAAGAATAATCCGGAAACCGATAGTGTGCGATCAAGGGCCGGTCGGCCGAGTTTGTTTCACACGCCCGGCTCCGGGGCAGCGCGCTGTTACCGGTCCGGCAGCGACACGACTTTTTGCTCGGCGGCCTTTTTTTCGCCGGCCATTTCGCAGGTGCCGTCAAAAAGGACGCCCTCTTCGATGATCAGCTTCGGCGTTTTGATCGTGCCCTGGATGTTTCCGGGCGCGAGGACGTGTACTTTCTGGCTCGCGTTAATGTTGCCTACTATCTTCCCGCTGGTGATGATCGTGCCAACGGTTATCTCGCCCTTGAGAAACGCGCCGTCGCCGGCGATCAGGGTATCCTTGGATACGATTTCACCCTCTACTTTGCCGTCTACACGGATCGTTCCTTCGAAGCTGAACACGCCTTTAAACTCCGTGCCTTTTCCCAGGAAGGCGGTAATCTCCGCCTGTTCGGGTGATCCAGAACCTTTTTTTAACATTGATACATCCTCCTCACGATGATGAGCCCTTGGAAAATTCATGCCGGGTTTGCCGGCCCATATTTCAAACTGTTTCAGCAGATTGTCTCTATGATTCTGTCAAGCTCCTCAACGGAATAGTACTCAATCACGATGCGGCCGCCCTTGGACTTGGATGCGATGCTCACTTTTGTGCCGAGCGCCCTTCTGAGCTTCTCTTCCACTGACTTAAGCTCGTTACCCGGTCGCGTCTTTTTCTCTGGAACCGGGTTTTTTAGTTTCGCGACGATCGTTTCCGCCTCGCGAACCGAGAGGCCTTTTTTCACAATCCATGCCGCGGCTTGCAGCTGGTCGCGCACCCGGTCAAGAGAGAGCAGCGCCTTCGCATGTCCCATGCTGAGCGTCCCTGTTACGAGGTCGTGCTTTACTTCCTTGGGCAGTCCGAGGAGCCGAAGAAAATTGGTGACCGTAGAGCGCTCTTTGCCGACCCGCTTGGCCAGCTCTTCCTGGGTCAGCTTGAATTCATCCTGCAGCCGCTTGTACGCCTCGGCGGCTTCAAGCGGGTTCAGGTCCTCGCGTTGGATGTTCTCGATGAGGGCCATCTCCAGGAGCTCGCGTTTGCTTGCGTCTTTGACGAGCGCGGGTATGGTTTTGAGTCCGGCAAGGCGCGATGCACGCCAACGCCGTTCTCCGGCAATCAGCTGATAACCGCTTCCTGACCGATGGACGATGATGGGCTGAATAACCCCCTGTTCCTTGATCGAGGCGGCAAGCTCATTCAATTTTTCATCATCAAAAAATTTTCGGGGCTGATATTCGTTCGGAATGATCTTGTCGAGCTCAACCTCGATTATGCCGAGTGCTTTGCGCTCTTTATCATCCAGAACGGACAGGTCGGGGATGAGCGCGCCGAGACCCTTACCGAGGGCCATTTTTTGCATTGGTCAGGACCTCCTTTGCAAGTTCCAGGTAGCTCTGCGCGCCCCGGGACCTGATGTCATACAGCAGCACCGGCTTGCCGTGGCTCGGGGCTTCGCTCAAGGACACGTTCCGGTGAATGACCGTAGCATAGACCTTGCTGCCGAAGTACTTCCGCACTTCCTGTGACACCTGGTCGGCCAGATTATTTCTACTGTCGTACATCGTGAGCAGTACGCCCTCGATGGCAAGTTCCGGGTTCAGGTCTTGCTTGATGAGCTTGATGGTGTTCATGAGCGCCGTCAAACCCTCAAGTGCGTAGTACTCGCACTGCACCGGGATCAACACGCCGTCGGCAGCGGTGAGAGCATTGATGGTCAGCAGGCCGAGAGAAGGCGGACAATCGATAAAAATATAGTCATAATCATTTTTAGCGTCTGCCAGCGCTTTCTTAAGCACACGCTCGCGCGCGATCATCTGGATGAGCTCCACTTCGACGCCGACCAAATCTATCCCGGCCGGAACAACATCGAGCCACGGAAAATGCGAAGACTTTTTTATCTCCTGGAGGGTTTTCTTGCCGGTAAACAAGTCATAGGTGCTGCTGTGCATATCGCTTCGATCGATTCCCATACCGCTCGTGGAGTTGCCTTGCGGGTCGGAGTCGATGAGCAGGACCTTTTTTTCAGCCACCGCCAAGGATGCCGCGATGTTGACCGTGGTCGTGGTTTTACCCACGCCGCCCTTCTGATTTGCTACCGCTA
>JBGPUS010000124.1:0-6373 GCA_041491325.1 Nitrospirota bacterium
GATCCTGCCCTTCATCTCGTCGTTCGGCAAATTGACGACCGACACCGTGGCCTCGGCGACATAGTCGCTCGCGTACCGCTGGATGGCAAGGCTGATGATGTTTTTTGATTTTTTGTCGGACTCTTCTTTTGCTTCGTCTTCGATCCGTTTGATGGACTTGGCGGCCTCGAACTTGGCCTCGTCCTCCATCGAGAGCATGAGCTGGCGCTTGGCTTCCTCGGCCGTCATGTTCGCGATCTTCTCGAGCATTTGACGCTGCTCGCGGAGGCCCTTCTCGAAGCGCTCCTCTTTTTCGATAGCGACCTTTTCCCTGGCCGACAGTTCCCGTTCACGGCGAACAGCGTCCGCTTCCCGCTTGTCGACGGCGTCAATCTTTTTTTCGAGGTTTTCTTCCTTCTGGGTTATCCGCCGTTCCTGGTTTTGAAGTTCCTGTCGCTTATCGCGGTTCTCCTTCTCGAAATCCGACCGCGCCTGGTAGAGCCGGTCCTTGGCCTCGAGCACGGACTCCTTGCGCTTGGTCTCGGCCTCCCGCTCCGCCGAGGCCACGATCTTCGCGGCCTCAGCTTCGGCGTCCCGGATCTTTCCCGCCGCCACTCTTCCTTTGATCAGCAGGCCGAGCCCGAGCCCGACCGCGAGTCCCCCTATGGCTAGTGCAATGTACTCAATCATTTTTTTCCTCCTGATATCTCTTCTGCAATCCGGCAAGGCGATCCTTGATTCTTTTTTCTTCGCCCTGCTCTGTTGGCTTATAGTACTCCCTCTTTTGAGGGAGGTAATTCTGGGCCGTATAATGGCCCGGAAAATCGTGCGGATACTTGTATCCTTTGCCCCTGCCGAGACGCGCGGCGCCCTTGTAGTGGGCGTCCTTAAGATGGTCCGGCACGGGCAACAGCTTCCCGTCCTCGACGTCCTTCAGCGCTTCTTTGATGCCAAGGTACGCCGCGTTGCTCTTCGGCGCGGCGGCTACATATACGGCGGCCTGCGCCAGCGGCAGCGCCCCTTCGGGCATGCCGATCCGCTCCACCGCCTGGTACGCCGCAGTCGCCAGGACCAGCGCGCGCGGGTCCGCATTCCCCACGTCCTCGCTCGCCGCGATGACGATCCTGCGCGCGATGAACAGCGGGTCCTCGCCCGCGGTGATCATCTTCGCCATCCAGTAAAGCGCGGCGTCGGGATCGCTCCCGCGCATGCTTTTGATGAACGCGGAGATGGTGTCGTAGTGTTCGTCTTCGTCATACACGAGCGCCTTCGTCCGGATAGACTCCTCCGCCGTTTGGAGGTCGTAGAGGACCGTCCCGTCCGGCGCGGGCGGCGTGGAAAGCACGCCGAGTTCGAGCGCGTTCAATGCCCGCCGGGCGTCGCCGTTTGCTTTTGCGACGAGGTGATCCAGTGCCTCCGACGTCAGGGTCACGGCCAGGTTTCCAAAGCCCCGCTCCTTGTCGGAAAGCGCACGAAGGATGAGGGCCTTGAGGTCGTCGTTGTCGAGCGGCTTGAATTCGAAGATTTGCGAACGCGAAGAAAGCGCGGGGATGATCGCGAAAAACGGGTTTTGCGTCGACGCGCCGATGAGTGTGATGGTCCCCCGCTCCACGTCCGGCAGGAGCCCGTCCTGCTGCACGCGGGTAAACCGATGAAGTTCGTCTATGAAGAGGATGGTTTTCCCGCCCCGCTCCGCTGCTTCGTGCGCCGTCGCGCGTATGTCGGCAACGCCGGCAGTCACGGCATTGAGCATTACAAAATGGGCGCTGCTGCGTTCGGCGATCAGGTGCGCAAGCGCGGTCTTGCCCGTTCCCGGCGGACCATAGAGGATAAGCGACATGAACCGGCCTGTCTCGATGGCCCTGCGCAAGAGCTTGCCGGGTCCAAGGACGTGCGTCTGCCCCACGAATTCGGACAGAACACGGGGCCGCATTCGCCAGGCAAGCGGAGACTCAACAGGCTCTGCAAAATCGACCGGCAGTTGTTTTTTGACGTTTTTAAGACCCAACGTGAATACTGCGGGAGGCTTACACGGACTTGTGATAGGAGAAGGACCGGATCAGGAAGACAAAGAACCCGGAATAGTGGACATCAGTGAAGCGAATGGTATGCCGGGGGAAATGGCGGATCGCCGCGCGCATGCGCCGGGCGATGACGTTGTTCTTACGGTCCCTTTTCCCCGCATTCCCTTTCGGGAATTAAATGGATAATTTGATGTCCTCATGGTCTCAGTGTTTTTCCTGCTGCAAATAATCTTCAGGTGGTACAAAGACGCTCGCTATTTTGAAGATTCGTTTTTTTCCAGTTGCCTTCAGGTTCTTATTCTTTGATCTATCACAAGCGCCGGAGCCTTACTTCCCGCTCCTTTCAAACGTGCGCTGGTTGCACTTGGTTAAAACAGCTATGAATGAATCCGGACAGCGTTCTCTACACTATAAAATGAAAAGTCCCCCACTTTTGCCGTGCAGATGGTCTTGATTCCTGGTCGTAACCAGGTGGGCGCCATGTCAGAAAGTTTAGGCTTCCCAGTCCAACCTGGGCATGCACACCCTTTCCGTGAGATAGCTCCCTTTATTTTTTTTTCACGAGGAACAAGATCTACCTGTCACGCGCAAAGCAGGGGGCTTTTTGTGACATTGTTCTTACTGATAGTATATACCAGAATCGGGTAAAAATGGCAAGGGGAAAAAGGTGCCGCCGCGTCAACGATTATCAAGCTTTATCAGGAAGTTCGGTAAGGTTCAGCAGCCGCACGGCGGCGTTCTCCGCCGACTTCTCCATGGCCCCGTGCAAATCCCGCAAACGGTAGAGTTCATCGGCGATCGTCAGCGCCGTCAGAATGGACACCCGGTGCGGATCAGTGGTGCCGGTCCCCTTTTGCACGTCCCGCATCTTGGCGTCCACGAACGCCGCCAGTTCCCGGATATAGGCCGGGTCGTCCTGGCCTTTAATGCTGTACACCTGGCCGTATATCTCTACCTGGACGCTCTCCATGGGTTAGGCTCCAAAGCTCAATTGGAACTTGTTAATTGATTATAGACGTTTATTTGATATTTGCTGTTTGCTTAATCCTGGAAAAATCATTTGGACACGGAAGAGGCGGATTAACATATGATAAAAGCGGATGAATTCTAAAGCTGCATTGACCCGTTAAATGATCTATTTATTAAGGAAAAATCCGCCGTTATCCGACTCTTATCCGATTTGATCCGTGTCAAATGCCTCTTTTCGGTTCATTTTTCTACAGCAGCGCATCTACGAATTCCTTCGGATCGAAACTTCTGAGGTCTTCGATGCCCTCGCCGAGCCCGATGAATTTCACGGGGATCCCGAGTTCCTTATAAATGGCGAACACGATACCGCCCTTGGACGTGCCATCGAGCTTCGTGAGCACGATGCCGGTAAGGCCCACTGCCTCGTGGAACATCTTTGCCTGCACCAGCGCGTTCTGGCCCGTGTTGCCGTCGAGCACCAGGAGCGTTTCATGCGGCGCTCCCGGGAGTTCGCGCGCCAGGATACGCTTCACCTTCTTAAGCTCTTCCATGAGGTTTGATTTCGTATGCAGCCGCCCGGCCGTGTCCACGATCAGCACGTCCATGGCCCGCGCCTTGGCCGCGGACACCGCGTCGAACACCACTGCTCCGGGGTCCGCCCCTTCCCGGTGTTTTACCACGGGAATGTCGGCGCGCTCTCCCCAGATCGAAAGCTGTTCGGAAGCCGCCGCGCGGAACGTGTCTCCCGCGGCGAGCATCACTTTTTTCCCCTCCACCCGGAGCCGGTTCGCCAGCTTGCCGATGGTGGTTGTTTTTCCGGTTCCGTTCACGCCGACCACCAGAACGACGGACGGAGAAGCCGTGAGAGAAAATGATGACGGACAGGCTGACAGCACCTCATGCAGCACCTGCTTCAGGCGGTCCTTTACTTGGGCAGGCGAAGAGAGTTCATTGCGCTTGAAGCGCTCCTTGAGGTCTTTCAGCGCGAACGACGCGGTTGCGACGCCGACGTCGGAGGCTATGAGCGCTTCTTCCAGTTCGTCGAGAAACGCCTCGTCGATTTTGTCGCCCAGGACCAGCGCGCCGACCTTGTCGGCGAAGTTTTTCCTGGTTTTTGCAAGCCCCTCACTCAGGCCGCGGAAAACACCGAGCATGAATAACCCCTTCCCAACGGCATTTTGTAACCACGGATGAACACGGTTAAAATCTAAAATCAAGAACGCAAGAAGAGAATGCCGGCTCTTTTGCGGTTTAAATATCCAGCGGCAACTTGCCCGTCGGGTCCGCTCCCGCTTGAGGCTTCTTACCCTTCACGCCCTCTCGCGGTGTTTCTTCAGCTTCATCGGGGCCGCCTTCCGGAGAGGACAGGGCGATATGCCGGTAGAGATACCGCTCGTGCATTTTGCTGTAACCCGTCCACTCGCCTTCACCCACCCGCTCTTTCTTGAGCGTGGAGCTGAAATTGTTGATCTTGGCCGAGAGATCGTCCAGGTAATTAATGATGATTGCCTCCTGGATCTTCGGCCTCTTGGGAGAGCCGTACTCATACTCACCGTGGTGCGAAAGCATAATGTGTTTGAGCAGCATGCCCAGTTCCACGGGAAAACCCGGAATGGCTTTTATTTTATCGACAATCATCTCGTACCCGAGGGAGATGTGGCCCAAGAGCCGCCCCTCGGTCGTATATTCGATCGCTTTTCTGACCGCAAGCTCCTTCACCTTGCCGATGTCGTGCAGGAACGAGCCCGTAATCAGCAGGTCCACGTCAACCGACGGAAAGTGCTTTGCCACGTCGCGGGCGAGCGCCATAAGTTCGAGAATGTGTTCGAACAGCCCGCCGATGTAGTTGTGATGCAGCGTTTTTGCCGCGGGCGTTCGCTTGAGCAGTTCCATGAAGGCCGCGTCGTTCACAAATGCGTTCAGGAGCTGGCGGAGATGAACGTTCGTCAAGGCCGAGGCCGCGGCCTTGAGTTCCGCCGTCATCTCGTCCCCGCTCCGGGAAGAAGACTCCAGGAAATTTGCGATGTCCACCCGGGAATCGTCCACCTTTTCGAGCGACTTCATCTTTACCTGCATCGAGCCCTGGTAGTTCGCCGCCATGCCCTTGATGCGCACGAAATCTTCGCGCTGGAATTTTCCCGCCACCTCGTCGGCATTGTCCCACAACCTGCCGTCGATCTCGCCGGTCTTGTCCGCAAGCTTGAGGGAAAGGTAGGTCACCCCGTTCTTCGCGGTCGATATTTGCTTGGACGTGACGAGGTATATCTCGTCCACGTAGTCGCCTTCTTTTAGAGCTGCTATAGTCTGCATCATGCTCCTCTCGTGTAGCTTGAGGTGATATTAAACTATCCCCCGGATGTTGTCAAACGGAAAGGAATGCGGGGTTACAAAACCGGCGGGACTGCGAAACAAAAGCCATGGTAGAGAACCTCCGATCACGACAGTGCCACGGCTCATTTTGTCATTTCGAGCAAAACGAGAAATCTTGGTTTTCCAGGTGCTCTCAATAAAACTTTTGGAACACGAATATTGAGCAATAACGCTTAAAAAAACCGCTTCCGTTATAACACAGCTTATGATAAACTTTCCGCGTTTCATGAGGAATCTAATACTAACCGGTTAGGCCACTTGCCATGCCCACCATTCGTCCAGCAGAGCTGACAGATAGCGACGCCTTATTTTCTTTGGCGAGCGCGTTCGCCACTTCGTTCCCCGTCGAGCGGTCTGCATTCGAGTCATCTTTTGATGTGTTGCTTCAGTCTCCAGACGCTTTCATCGCGGTTGCATCTGATTGCGGTCGAGTAATTGGTTATGTTTTGGGATTCGACCATCACGCGTTTTATGCGAACGGCCGGGTTGCGTGGATTGAGGAAATCATGGTTTCCGAGGATGTTCGCCGTCGTGGCGTTGGCCGGAAGTTGATGGAAAATTTCGAGCAGTGGGCCAGAAGCCGTCAGTCGAAGTTGATCGCCTTGGCTACGCGCCGAGCCGCGCCGTTTTACAAGAACCTTGGTTATGACGAATCAGCGACGTATTTCAGGAGATTACTATGACGTGGCCTAACCATGCGCGGCAATTTGTCGGTAGGGGCCCGATCATACACATTGCATATGGACTTTGCCGGAAAATGACTGCAACTTCCCCATGCGATGGCGCCAGAGAAAGAGCCATTTCAGCAGGCAATGCCGGGACGTATTCACGCCGACTGGGGTGAGAACAGTGAGATTGAATTCGGACTCATGTAGGGCAATGAATAAGGGATAATGTCCGGTTTCGCTTCGCTCTGCCCGACCTACCGACTGGACTGCACATGTTCCAACCAGCGGGCGAGGCTCACCGGGGCGTTAATTCTACAAAAAGGTGGTAGATTGCTTGCTCTATTGAAAAAGGGAAGCTGTCCA